>JAGQYY010000003.1:15199-18593 GCA_020435825.1 Aequorivita sp. | reverse complement strand
CCAAAGTGCATTTTGCCTATATCCACGACCGCTTTATTTCTTCCCACTGTGGCCATGGTTCCTTTGTCAAAATATTTAAAGGGTTCCATTTTATCGCCTTTCAGCATTTTTCTGAAATTTTTTCCAAGATGTTTCCCCTGTTGAATTGCCGGTTGTGCTACTTGTGGATGCCCCTTGGGAAATTCACTGGTTTCCATTAGAGCCACATCGCCCAAGGCATAAATGTTTTCAAAACCGTTTATTTTGTTGAATCCATCTACCTTATATCTATTTGCCTTTTCCACTAAAGCTTCTCCATCTATACCTTTAATTGGCGCTCCCGTAACTCCCGCAGCCCAAATAAACGTTGCGGTCTCAAACTTTTTACCGTCATTGGTTATGACCGTTTTGCCGTCATAATTACTGATAAAGGTTTCAAGATGCAATTGCACACCAAGATTCTCGAGAAATTTTTGTGCTTTTTTTGATACGGTTTCGCTCATTGGCGGCAACACCCTGTTTTGACCTTCAATAAGGTGAACCTGCATTTCATCTTCGTCAAGTTCAGGATAATCATTTTCCAAAATTCCTTTTCTGAATTCAGCCAATGCACCGGCAAGTTCAACACCAGTTGGCCCTGCGCCGGCGATCACGAAATTGAGCAAACTTTTCCGTTCCCTTTCATCTATAGTAATATCTGCCTTTTCTATATTTTGGAGTATCAAACTTCGTATATTCAAAGCCTGCGGTATTGTTTTCATTGGCATGCCATTTTCGGCAATACTCTCATTTCCGAAAAAATTGGTGCGCGTACCTGTGGCAATCACTAAATAGTCATACCGAAGGTCTCCTATGGAGGTTAAAATGCTTTTGTTGACAGTATCTATCCTTTCTACTTCTGCCAGTCTGAAATGAAAGTCCATATTCTTCCTGAATATTTTCCGAAGCGGATATGCAATTGAATCCGGTTCAAGACCTGCGGTGGAAACCTGATAGAGCAATGGTTGAAAAGTATGGTAGTTATGCCTATCAAAAAGCACGATTTGCGCCTTTTGTTTTTCAAGTTTTTTTATGAAGGAAATACCAGCAAATCCGCCACCTATCACAACAATTCGTGGCACACCGGTTTCAGGAATATTCATCTTTTTTTTATATTCCATAAAAGTACGATTTGTTCATCGAGTTACCTTATTTTTTAGGATTTTTGTAACAAACCAATTTTAAGGAACACATATTAAAAGCTAACAAGAAACCATTGAACAAGGAACTGGAACATAGTTTTGTGACCCAATTGGAGGAAAACCAAAACATTGTACACAAAATCTGCAGGCTATACACCAATGACAGTGAAGCGCACAACGACCTGTTTCAGGAAATAACTATTCAGCTTTGGCGCGCATTCCCGAAATTTCGGGGCGATTCCAAATTCAGTACGTGGATGTATCGGGTGGCATTGAATACAGCAATAACACTTTATAGAAAATCAAAACGCAGCATAAAAACTCAAGATTTTGAAGGTGTTAGTTTTAAAATTTCTTCAGAGCCCTATGACGATACCACCGAACAACAATTGAAGCTGATGTACAGTACAGTAAAGGATCTGAACGATATAGATAAGGCCTTGGTTTTTCTTTATTTGGAAGACAAAAACTACAGGGAAATCTCTGAAACCCTAGGTATTACAGAGGTAAATGCTAGAGTAAAAATGAACCGGATAAAGGAAAAATTACGAACTATTTTAAATCCGTAACCCACTATGGATCAACTTGATTTATTAAAAAAACAATGGCAAAGCAGGGAGCAGGAGCTTCCGAAGCTTAGCTATGAGGATATTTATAAAATGTTGTTGAAGAAATCCTCTTCAATAGTAAAATGGATATTCTACATAAGCATTGCCGAGATTCTTTTTTGGACCCTCCTTTCTTTTATGGTGCCGGAATCCAGTACCAAGTTTAGTGACGATATTGGTCTCCATAATGTTTTAGTTGGCGTAAACGTGCTTAACTATACGGTATTTGGGGTTTTTATAATTCTTTTTTACAGAAACTATCGCAAGATTTCAACTACAGATTCCATAAAAGAATTGATGAAAAATATTCTGCGTACACGAAAAACCGTCAAGTATTATGTAATTTACAATGTTACAGGTTCTATTTTGCTTATTATAGGAATTAATTTTTACTACTATTTTAACCAAGATATTGTATTCCAGTTCATGACCGAAGATTATGGTATTGCAAATATTTCACAACAGCGGTTTATGAATATGTTTTTTGTAATTCAAATACTTTTCGGAATTGTGATGATTGGCTTTATACTTTTGTTTTACAGAATTATTTACGGAATCCTTTTAAGAAGGCTGCACAACAACTATAAAGAGCTGAAGAAGATAGAAGTATGAAGAAGGTAGTATAAATATTGAATACTCAATACCGCCATTGCCGCTCTTTGTTAAGTTCTTCCTCGCTTTGTATTTCAGAAGCAGGTATTACTTTTAGAAACGACGGGTGCTGCTCAATGGCATATTCCAACTTTTCCACAATTTGCTCCATAGTCTCATTTTCATAATCAATGTCCAGCGGTGGCTTGATTTCCATAGACTGAAGAATGCCTCTTTTCTTTATTCTTAGCCCTTTTTTATCAAAAGATCTTCTGAAGCCATCAATAACAATAGGCACTACTACAGGTTTGTTCTTTTTGATAATATGTGCGGTTCCTCTCCGGATAGGTTTCCAAGGTTTTGTAGTGCCCTGCGGAAAGGTAATAACCCAACCATCATTAAGTGCTTTGGTAATATTGCTTACATCGCTCATCTTCACCTGCTTGTTTACATCTTTTCCTTTTTCACGCCAAGTGCGTTCAATGCTCACCGAACCAGCATAGGCAAGAATTTTTGGCAACAAACCATCTTTCATGGTTTCCTTGGCAGCAACAAAATAAATATTCAGTTTCGGATTCCAGAGATAACCAATATTTTTAATGCTATCCTCACGGCCATGCAGGCTTGCATTAAAAACATGCAGCATGGCAGCCACATCTGCAAAATAGGTTTGGTGATTGCTTACAAAAAGTACGTTTTTGTCCGGAAGTTCGCGAATAATTTCACTGCCGTGTATTTGTAACTCATTAAAGCCTTTAAACCTTCGGTGAGTTAACAGACCCGCAATCCGAATTAACCAGAGTTTTAAAAAAAGTATATGCCCAAAAGGGTTTTTCTTGAAGAGACTCATTTTTCAGTAATCAGTTTTCAGTACACAGCAGTCAGTTTGACTTCGAATTCATTTTTGGTTTTGATTTCGCTTCCGACAAATATACTAAAATAAGCCATTACAGTACCCTTTTAAGCAATTCGCGCACTTCGTTGAGCATCATTGCGGTAGCACCCCAAACTATGTGTCCGTTCAATGTGAAAGCT
>JAGQYY010000003.1:0-15099 GCA_020435825.1 Aequorivita sp. | reverse complement strand
TTTTAAGCAATTCGCGCACTTCGTTGAGCATCATTGCGGTAGCACCCCAAACTATGTGTCCGTTCAATGTGAAAGCTGGCACTTCTATGCGTGTAGCGTAAGATGTGGACAAGGTTTGGGTGGTTATGTTCACATCATCCATAAAGTCGCGGAGGGTTACTTCTATCAGCGCTTCCACTTCTTCTTCCTGCGGAATGAATTTTGGGGATCGGGAGGTTATTCCCAAAAAGGGCTGCACAAAAAAATTGCTGGGCGGAATGTATATTTCTGTAAGCTTTTTTAATACTGAAATAGTGTCGCGCGAAACGCCGATTTCTTCTTCCGTTTCGCGCAGGGCCGCATCTTGTATGGAGTTGTCTTCTGCTTCAAGTTTGCCGCCCGGGAAACCTACCTGTGCTGAATGAACGCCTTTATATGTTTTCCGAAGGATTAAGATTAACCGTGTTTCAAAATCTTCCGCAGGATAAAAAAGAGACATAACCCCTGCCCTTTTTGCGGTATTCTTTTGGCGAGCAACACGCTTTAGCTCCTGCAAACGTTCCATAGGCGCCATTTTAAACTGGACCGTTTCGCCCGGAAGTTCCATTTTTGTTACTTTTACAATCCGTTTTTCAAAATCGCGAAAATCCATTTATGATGAAGCTGTTTATTTATTTGTTCGGAATTGTGCTGTTCTTCGGAAGCTGTGAAGATAAGAAAAAGGCTTCCCATAATGAAAACGAAATCAAAAAGGAAATCAAAAAGGAAGTTGAAGTTGAAAAAAAGGCCGAACCAGAATATCCTGAAATCACCAATGAAAATGTGGTTTCCTTTTTAACCGAATACGGAAAAAACAATCCGGAAACCAAAGTTCTCATTTCAAGCCGATTTGGCGATATTGAAATTGAACTTTATAAAGATACGCCCCTTCACCGTGCCAATATGATCTATTTGGTGAAGCAAAAATATTTTGACGAAACTTTTTTTCATCGGGTGGTACCAAATTTTATAATCCAAGCCGGAAATAGCGATATAGTTTCAACCCCAAGAAAACGGAACGTTTTGGGAAATAAATATTTACTGCCTGCTGAAATAATTCCCGGCAGAATTCACGGATATGGAACCGTTTCTGGCGCAAAGGAATACCGGGAAAACCCAGACAATAGAACGGCGCCTTATGAATTTTTTATCTTCCTTGGGCCAAAATCCTCAACTACACATTTAAATGGCAAATACACCATCTTCGGGAAAGTGACCAAAGGTATGGACGTGGTGGAGGAAATTTCAAAAGTGAAAGCGGATGATGGTGATTGGCCTTTGAGCAATATTTATATTACTGCGAAGGTGATTGAATAAATCAATTGTTTATCTCTTCATTCCTATAAATACTGGGCAACGAAAGCTTAAAATAAACCGCCAAAAGCCGAACGGTAATAACAATAGAGCCAGAGATTATTACAATAAAATCTTCTTTGAGTGGCGTGTAATGCAATAAAAAATATGCCGAAGCACCCAAGATACAGGCGGTCGCATAAATTTCCTTTCTAAAAATGATTGGTATTTCATTACAAAGAATATCACGGATAACACCTCCAAAACAAGCTGTCATTGTTCCCAAGGCAACACAAATTATAGGGTGAAAACCTGCGGCAATCCCTTTTTCTACGCCAACTATTGTGTAGAGCGCAATACCAATAGTGTCAAACAAAAACAGGGAGCGACGAATGTGGTTCAATCTTTTTCTGAAAATAACCGCCAATACCGTTGCGGCAAAAATCACATAAACGTATGTTAAATTACGCATCCAAGCTACGGGTGCATCTATAAGCACATCTCGCAAGGTTCCACCACCAACTGCCGTAACAAAAGCAATTATTAAAATTCCGAATGGATCCAAACGTTTGTTAAGCGCCGTAAGCACGCCTGAAATAGCGAACGCGATGGTCCCGAGAATGTCTATGAGTAATATCAGCTTCACATGTTCTGGGTAAAATGGTTATAATCGCGCAGTATGGTATCTATGTATTGTTTATCATACAAATCTGATGATGTTTCCAGAACGCTCTCCACTTTTTTCCGAAGTGCATTAAGGGTTTTAAAGTCATTTGATTTTAGTGCAATTAGATAGGTTTCTTTAATGAGTCGTGCATCCTTGTCTGTCAGTTTGGTTACGTTCAAAAACTTGGGTTGATAGTCGTCTGCAATTTCCTCCAAAATGGTATGGCTTATTTTTACTTTGTTCTTTGTGCTTATAACAACCGTACCGGCTGCGTGGTCTCCCACACGCTGTCTTTTGTCGGAAAAAATAATGGAAAGCAAGCCGATCGATCCCAAAAAGATCCAAATATCCACCAAACGCAGCATCCACAAAACCAGATAATCACTCCAACGGGCGGGACTTCCGTCCACTTTTACAACTCTGGTTTTCATTGCCATTTTCCCCACAGTTCTTCCGTTGAAAAGGATGTGCATATAAAGCGAATAGAACATTACGGGTAAAAGCAACAATTGCTGTAACCCAAAAACCGTCCAATGGTCGCTGAAGGCCATGTTCATTGCTTCTGTGGCCAATTCCACAAGATAGAAATACACAAAAAACAGAAATAGGTCTATTAAAAAAGCTAAAATGCGCTCCCCAACACTTACTATCTTATAGTCCAGATTTACATTTTGGGTGGTATTGATTTCTAAGTTTGCCATGTAAAAGCAAGTGGTTATATTTATCAAAAATTTTAAAAGATGCGCGAAGCGGCATTCGTCAAGCAAAATAAGGAAAAATGGATTGCATTTGAAAAAGCAATCACACTTAATTCAAAAATAAGTCCAGACCAGCTTGCCGACCATTACATTCAACTCACCAACGATCTTGCCTATGCGCAAACCTATTATCCTGGTAGCAAGGCGCTTCAGTATTTAAACTCTTTGGCCTCACAGGCGCACCAAAAAATTTATAAAAATAAAAAAGAGTCGAAAAATAGAATTGTAAGTTTTTGGAAATATGAGTTTCCGCTATTTTTTCGACAACATCAGCGCATGCTGCTTTTTTCGTTTTTAATATTTGCCATTGCAACTGCAATTGGTGCAATTTCAGCTTTAAATGACGATTCATTTGTTAGATTGATTCTAGGTGACGGCTATGTAAATGAAACATTGAATAACATTGATAAAGGCGATCCAACTGCTATTTACAAAAGTGGGAGCGAAATAGGCACCTTCCTGGGAATAACCATTAACAACATTCGCGTTGCTTTTTTGGCTTATGCTTTTGGAGTGATTACTTCTTTGGGAACGGCATATATATTATTTAGCAATGGCGTAATGCTCGGTGCATTTTTTACGTTTTTTTATAACCGCGATCTTCTTTTTGAGGCTTCAAAAAGTATTTGGCTCCACGGAACCATTGAAATTTCGGTAATCGTTATCGCAGGCTGCGCGGGTATGGTAATGGGCAATAGCATCCTGTTCCCAAAAACATATTCTCGAAAAGTATCATTTTTAAAAGGCGCAAAGGACGGTCTTAAAATTGTGGTTAGCACCATACCCTTTTTCATCATTGCAGGGTTTATTGAAGGGTTTATAACCCGTTACAGCAATATGCCCGTTTGGTTGGCAATGGCTATTATTTTTAGTTCCCTGGCACTTATTATTTTTTATTACGTTATTTATCCAATTATCCTCAACAAAAAGCATGCAAGACAAATATATACCGCTTAAACAGCAACGCGATGTAGGCGAAATGATTACTACCTACTTTGAGTTCTTCAAACAGAATTTTAAACCTTTTTTAAACATCTTCATTAGCTATAACGGACTTTTTATTTTAGGTTTTTTAGGAGTGAGCTATTTAATGGTTACAGGTTTCATAGGTGCATATAATGCCTCAAATACCTATGGAATTGAGAGTGACAATTCAAATTATTTTATGGTGTTAGGCTTGGGGTTTGTGGGATTTTTTATTCTCTATATAATTACAGCCTTACTAAACTATAGTCTTGCTGCTGTTTACGTAATAGAATATGAAAAAAACAGGGGTGCCGCCGTGGAAAAAAGAAAGGTCTGGGAAATGGTAAAACAAAACCTCGGAAAAATTATCCTCTTCATCATATTAATGGTTATTGGTTATGTAATCGCTATGGTTGCGGGGATGATCTTGGGGTTTATACCGATAATCGGAACCTTTGCATATTATTTAATCGTTCTTGCATATACCAGCTGGATGGGTCTCGCATTTATGGCTATGATTAACGATAATAAAGATGTAATAGAAGCTTTTGGTGAAGGCTGGAAACTTTTGAAAGGTTTCTTTTGGAAAAGTGTGCTCACAAATCTTATTATCGGGATGTTGCTAGGTATTTTAATGCTTGTTGTGATGATGGTTCCCGGAATTTTAATTGGAATTTATGCCTTTCATTCTTTGGATAGCGGCGTAGATCTTGCCAATTCCGCAGGAGCCAGTGTAGTTTGGACGCTTGCCTTATCTATACTATTGATCCTATACACCCTTAATCAGTCCATGATTCAATTTGTGAACGGTATTCTTTACTTCTCCGTTCATGAAGAAACCTATAATGAAGCCACGCGCGAGCGTATTGAAAACATAGGTGCCGGTGAGTAGATTTCTTTTCATACTATTTTTTCTTTTAAATCTCTTCACTGCCAAAGCTGCTGAAGTGGACAGTCTTTCAGTGTCCGTTGACAGCAGCAAGATTATTCCAAAACATTTCTCAGAAAATTTAAGTGAGAAATATTCCGGAAACAATTTTGATTACGACGTGATGGAGGGCGAAGCAGAAAACTATTTGGGCCGCGCCATCACTTGGTTTTTCAATAGAATGGGCGATATTTTTGGTTTCCATCTTTCACCAGAAGCCTATCAAATCATAAAAATCATCGTGTACATTTTGCTCATCATTTTTGCAATTTATATTTTGGTAAAATTGCTCGTTGGCGATAATGCATCGTCATTTTTCAGCAGAAAAAGCAAAATGGTCGCCCCGCTGAATATTCAAGAGGAACATATTGAAAATGTAGATTTGGACAGTTTTATAAAAAATGCCCTGAAGGAAGAAAATTACCGTCTTGCCATCCGGTATATGTATTTGAAATCCTTGAAATTGCTTTCTTTAAACAATATTATTGACTGGCATTTTGAAAAAACAAACAGTGACTATTATCGCGAAATTGAAAATGCAGCCTTAAAGGAAAAATTCAAAAAGACTTCGTACCTGTACGATAATATATGGTACGGCGAATATGCATTGGACAAAGCCGGTTTTGAGAATGCCGAAAAAGATTTTGAACGACTGAACCAAAACTTGAAAAATGCTGGATAAACGTTCAAAAAGAGTACTCTGGATTTTTGGGATTGCGCTGCTGGGCATCGTGATTACAGAACTCACGCGTCCAAAACCAATTGATTGGCGAGCCAGTTATATTTCTACTGACAAAATTCCATTTGGTGGTTTTGTACTTTTTGAAGAAGCAAATTCCCTTTTCAAAAATGCTGAAATAGAAAAGATTGACAAAGACCCGTATGAATTTTTAACAGACAGCACTTATGCCCAAAATTCAGCCTATATTTTTATAAATGATGACATTTTCTTTGATGAAAGGCAAACAGATGAAATCTTGAAATATGTTGAAGAAGGAAACACAGTATTCATTTCTTCACGCAGCATTGGCTATAATATAGGTGATTCCTTAAAAGTAAAATCATCTACCAATTATAATATTCTGGAAGAAGAACTTCACCCAAAATTTTTCTCACCATCTTTAAAACAGGATTCGCTCCCATCTTTTAAAAAAGGGATATTCAGAACCTATTTTGATAAAATTGACACCTTAAAAACAACCGCTTTGGGATATTACGAACCGGAAGATCCCAAAATTAAAGAGCTAAACTATATAAAAGTAAATTTCGGAAAAGGGCAATTTTTATTGCATAATCTTCCTGAGGCATTTTCAAATTATTATTTGTTGAAAGGAAACGAACAATATGCGGCCAACGTACTTTCATATATTGATGGCAATAAAATTTATTGGGATGAATATCTCAAATCTGGCAGAAAAGTGGTCACATCGCCAATGCGCTTTGTATTGGGCCAAGCGCCGCTTACATGGGCGTATTATGTGTTGATTGGCGGATTGCTGATTTTTGTGCTTTTCAAAGGCAAACGCGAGCAACGCATTGTAGAAGTGATAAAACCGCTTGAAAATACTTCGGTGGAATTTACCAAAACCATTGGCGACCTCTATTTTCAACACAAGGATTATAGCAACATCATTGCGAAGAAAATTACCTATTTTTTGGAAACCCTTCGCGCAAAATATTATTTAAACACCAATGACATTACAGAAGATTTCATCAAAAAACTGGCGCTGAAAAGTGGAAACACCTTGGAAAAGACCCAGAAATTGATGCACTTAATAAAACATTTAAAAGAAAAATCAGTCCACAGCGAAGCCGATTTGCTGGAACTGAACAAGCAAATAGAAGCATTTAGACTATAAATTATGGAAGAAACACAGGAAAATCCGTTGGAATTCAACGCTCGAATCGATTTAAAAAATCTGCAGGAAGCCGTTGAAAAAATAAAAACCGAACTGGGGAAGATAATCGTTGGACAGCACGATATGCTGGAAATGTTAATAATTTCAATACTTACCGACGGTCATTCATTGATTGAAGGCGTGCCGGGAGTAGCGAAAACGTTGACCGCAAAACTATTGGCAAAAACATTGGCAGTAGATTTCAGCAGGATCCAATTTACGCCAGATTTGATGCCGAGCGATATTTTGGGAACCTCAATCTTTAATGTAAAAACGAGCGAATTTGAATTTAAACAAGGCCCCGTTTTTTCAAATATTGTTTTAATTGATGAGATTAACCGCGCTCCCGCAAAAACTCAGGCTGCACTTTTTGAAATTATGGAAGAGCGTCAAGTTACCATGGACGGTACCGAATATAAGATGCAACCGCCATTTTTGGTTTTCGCCACCCAAAACCCTGTGGAACAAGAAGGCACCTACGCCCTGCCCGAAGCGCAATTGGACCGTTTTCTATTCAAAATAAATGTGCCTTATCCTAGTTTGGAAGAGGAAATCCACATTCTTGAAAACGAACATAAGCGGGAGGATGCCCTGGCTTTGGATAGCGTGGCGCAAATACTAAACGCGCAACAAATTGCCGAATACCAGCGCACCATTAAAAAAATAATCATTGAAAGCAATCTGCTTAAATACATCGCCGCAATTGTGGACAACACACGGACCAACTCAAATTTATTTTTGGGCGCCTCACCACGTGCATCCTTGGCAATTATGAACGCTTCCAAGGCTTTGGCAGCAATGAACGGGCGGGATTTTGTAACACCGGACGATATTAAAAAAATAGCTCCGTCTGTTTTAAGACACAGAATTATGCTAACGCCAGAGCGTGAAATGGAAGGAATAACGGCAGATAAAGTAGTACAGCAAATTATTGAAACCATCGAAATTCCAAGATAAAATTGAAGAAATTCCTTAAAAGCCTTTACCTTAAAAAACGATTTTTCAGCATGCTGTTTTCGCTTGCGGTATTGTTTGTGGTTTCGTACTTCTTTCAGGAACTCTTTGATGTGGTCAAGCTTTTGTTTTATTTGCTGTTGTTACTTTTTGCTTTTGATGTGATATTGCTATACAGGAACAAGACGGGAATTCAAGCAGAACGGCTTTTACCTGATAAACTTTCCAACGGCGATGATAATTCCATTGAAATTAAGGTTGTAAACAGATTTCAATTTAAAACTAAAATCAAGATTATTGACGAACTGCCCGTTCAATGGCAGATTCGCGATTTTAAGATTGAAGCCATTTTAAATGCTTCCGAAGAAAAGAAATTTACATATCAAGTCCGGCCAACGGAACGTGGCGAATATCACTTCGGAAATTTGAATGTTTTTTCATCTACCATTTTGGGATTGGCTGCCCGAAAGCAACAGTTTTCCGCGGAAGCGATGGTTCCAAATTACCCCTCGTTTCTTCAGCTTAAAAAATATGACTTTATTGCTTTTACAAATAGGTTGAAGCTATTCGGTCTTAAGAAAATCCGAAGAATTGGCCATACCATGGAGTTTGAGCAAATTAAGGATTACACCTCTGGTGACGACGTTCGCAACATAAACTGGAAAGCTACCGCAAAGCGAAATGGCTTGATGGTGAACCAATTTCAGGATGAAAAATCGCAGCCGGTCTATTCAGTGATCGATAAAGGAAGGGTGATGAAAATGCCTTTCAATAGCTTGAGTTTGCTGGATTACGCCATAAACGCCACGCTCGTAATTTCAAATATTGTACTCAAAAAACACGACAAAGCGGGAATGTTCACTTTTTCCCGAAAAGTGGACGATCGCGTTATTGCGCAAAGAAGAAGCGCGCAAATGCATTTAATTTTGGAAACACTTTACAACGTGGAAACCGATTTTTCGGAAAGTGACTTTTCGCGTTTGTACGTAGATGTGAAGCGACACATCAAGCAACGAAGTCTTTTGTTGCTGTTTACAAATTTTGAAACGATGGATGCGTTGCACCGACAGTTGCCCTATTTGCAGGCAATAAACAAAACGCACCTTTTGGTAGTTATCTTTTTTGAGAATACCGAGTTGAAATCTTTTATGAATAAAAAAGCAACCACCACCCATCAAGTTTTTGAAAAGACAATTGCCGAAAAATTCATTTATGAAAAGAAACTCATCGTGAACGAACTTCATAAATACGGTATCCAATCCATTCTTACCGCGCCGGAAAACCTTACAGTGAACACTATCAATAAATATCTTGAGATTAAAGCGCGGGGACTTCTTTAAAAGTTTACTATAAATTATATTGATTAAATATATAAATTTGCATAAATATAATTTACAATGACAATCACCCAACTTAAATATGTTTTGGCAGTTGCCGAACAACAGAATTTCACAAAAGCCGCCGAAAAAACCTTTGTTACGCAACCCACGCTCAGTATGCAGATTCAAAAACTGGAGGAGGAACTGGAAATACAAATTTTTGATAGAAGCAAAAAACCAATTGAGCTTACTGGCGTTGGGAAAAAAATTGTGGAGCAGGCCCGAAACATCGTTAATGAATCGGAGCGCATGCAGGATGTTGTGGATCAGGAAAAAGGATTTATTGGAGGCACTTTTAAACTTGGTATAATTCCTACAATAATGCCAACTTTATTACCTATGTTTTTGAAGAATTTTTCAAACCGCTATCCAAAGGTGCAATTGAAGATTGAAGAACTGAATACCGATGAAATCATTGCAAAAATTAACGATGGCTACTTAGATGCTGCCATTGCGGCAACGCCACTCGACCATGAAAAAATAAAAGAACGACCCATATATTACGAACCTTTTGTAGGCTATATTCCAGAGAGCCACAGGTTGTTCTCGAAAGAAAAGCTTGACGTAAACGATCTTGATATTGAAGATATATTATTGCTGGAGGACGGGCATTGCTTCCGTGACGGAATAATAAATATTTGCAAAGCTTCTAAAAACAACAGCCAAGACAAGTTTCAGTTGGAAAGTGGAAGTTTTGAAACTTTAATAAAACTTGCCGATGAAGGTTTAGGAATGACGCTTCTGCCCTACTTGCACACTTTAGATTTGTTACCGTCCCAAACTAAAAACCTAAAATATTTTAAAGAACCTTCCCCAGCACGCGAGGTAAGTTTGATATACAGTAAAAGTGAGCTGAAAATGCAGATTATAAATGCGCTACACAATATTGTTTCTGGTGTAATCCGCGGCGCCATTGCATTTCAGGACGTGAAAATTATCAGTCCCACTAAAAAATAGTTAATGGTAAGTAGTCGGTAATTAGTCAAAAAAAATAAAAATCTAAATATTACTAACGATTAACCAATAATTAAAAAATCCCGCCAGAAGAGGCGGGATTTTTTTATGGGTTTAGATAAATTAGACATTGATTTAATTGGGGGTTCTGCTTGATAAGCGAATCAATCCAGACTTTAAGTTCTTCTACTTCGTAGGGTAGCAATCTGGTTAACGCTTTTTTCAATTCCTTGCAGAACAAATTGACGTCAAAACTTACTTTTGAAAGTACAGCCTTGGTGTAATCAAACATTGCTCTTGCCATAGCTAATTGAGGTTTAGTAAAAATTAAGTAGCTTTTTAATAATAGGCGAAGTTTTTTAAGGATTAATCTGATTTAAATATAACAAATAAATGTCAATTAAGTTCCCTTTAAGTTCTATTAAGGCCTGTTAAAGATTTGTTAATACGCCGAATGTCCCTTAATAACTATAAAATACATTGAAAATTTATTTCTTGATTTTCACGGTCCATTCAAATTCAAATTCAGAAACTACCTCACCGGCACTGTCTTTCCCTTCAGATCTCATCCAGCAAGTTTGCCCCTCTCCCGTGCTTATTGTTTTCTGGATTGCGCTACCAATCAAATCACCGTCATTACAAACAAAAGTGATTCTACCTTTTGCTTTTTTTGAAAATGTACCTTTATTATTAGCGACCAGCATCGATATATTTTGATTGCTTTCCTTTATTTTGGCCATCACCATTGCTCCGGTACTGAGCTCAGCAGCCATTCCCTGTACTGCCCAAAAAATGGATTTAAACGGATTTTGGTTTATCCATTTGTGTTTCACGGTTGTTATACAAGTAGTTTCTGAAATTGATTTTACACGTACGCCGGCAAAGTATGCAGAAGGCAACTTGAATAATAAAAAAGTATTGATTTTACCTGGGCTCAGTTTCATTTAAGCATAAATATATCACGAAGATATTCAATATATCCATCACTTCCTATTTGTTAAATATATGTTAATTTCAGTACTATGTGTAACATAATACCTTCTTTTAGACATATATTTGTATAAGAAAATAACAAGCAATGGAAACTACAATTTCAGAAAACCAAAAAAACGTAAGTGCATTTATCCACTTATCTACCTTTTTAAAATACTTTTTCCCGTTTGCGAATTTTATCGCACCTCTGTTGATTTGGACATTCAATAAAGAAAAAACTTTTGTGGACGAGCACGGAAAGCAGGCAATCAATTTTCAATTGAGTGTTTTGGTTTACACCATATTGATAGGTTTAATATGCCTTCCCTTCTTTATCGTTTTTGCAACAGATTTTATCTCGCTGATTGAAACCATTGATCGCAACGCAGGAGAATTTTCAGTAAACAATATCCAAAATCTTTCAGGATATATACTGTTATTTGGATTGGCAATTTTACTGTTACTGGGGCTTTTCATTTTTGAACTTTATGCGGTAATCAATGCCTCCATCCATGCTTCACGCGGAAAACTTTATAATTATCCACTTTGTATACCATTTATAAAAACCAATCTAAACCCTATTCAAAATGAGCACATTAGTTAGTTACCTATTGGCTGCCGTTTTGCAGTTTATAGGCGTAAGCATGCCAACGGGGCAGGAAACCGTCAGCACATTGACTCATCAACAATGTGAGGAAACCGCAAGTGTGCTTCCTTATTCATTCATAATCAATAACGAACAGGAATTAAAAAATTAATTAGAAACAGATGAAAATTGAAAACACAAAAGCGCAGATGCGAAAAGGGGTTTTGGAGTTCTGTATCCTTTCCGTTCTAAAAGACGGCGAGGCCTATACTTCAGACATACTTGAAACCCTAAAGAACGCAAAGATGCTTGTCGTGGAAGGCACGATCTATCCGCTGCTCACAAGGCTGAAAAATGCGGGTTTGCTTTCTTACCGTTGGGAAGAATCTACCAGCGGACCGCCACGCAAGTATTATGAACTTACCGAAACCGGCAAACTATTTTTAACCGAATTGAACGATACCTGGACAGAACTACAACAGGCCGTGAACAAAGTAACCAGCGAAAAAAACACAAAATGAACAAGACAGTAAATATAAATTTGGCAGGCACTTCCTTTCACATAGACGAAGATGCCTTTGGGAAACTTTCGCGCTACCTGGACGCCATTCGAAAATCGCTAAAGGGCGGTGACGGAAGTGAAGAGATCATGCAGGATATTGAGGCCCGCATCGGCGAACTTTTTTCCGAGAAAATTGAAAGCCCAACGCAAGTTGTTTCACTCAAGATGCTTGATGAAGTAATTGCCATAATGGGCCAGCCCGAAGATTATGAGGTTGATGACGAGATTTTTGAAGATGTGCCCCCTTCATCAAAAACCTATAGAAAATCGCGGGCAACAGCATCACACAAACAGCTTTTTAGAGATGTGGACAACAAATATATTTCTGGTGTCTCTTCCGGAATTGGGCACTACATAGGCATAGACGCTATTTGGATCAGACTATTGTGGATACTTTTGGTTGTAGCGGGAATGGGATCGCCAATAGTTGTATATATACTGCTTTGGATATTGGTTCCACCAGCACTGACTACTTCTGAAAAATTAAAAATGACGGGGGAGCCCGTTAATATTTCCAATATTGAAAGAAAATTCAAAGAGGGTTTTGATAACGTTGCAGACCGCGTAAAAAATGTGGATTATGATGAGTACGGCAATAAAATAAAAAAAGGCGCCTCGGTTTTTTTTGACAGCTTGGGAAACGTAATCTTGACCCTGTTTAGGGTATTCGTCAAGTTTATCGGCGTGTTGATAATCATTGTTTCCCTTTCTACTCTAATTGGACTGGTTGTAGGCTTTTTCACCTTTGGCTCCATTGATTTTTGGGGCAATTCTGAAATAACGGAATACATTGCATTGGTTGATACAACCAATGTCCCAATGTGGTTAATTGCTTTGCTATCACTATTTGCCATAGGAATTCCATTCTTTGTATTGTTTATTTTAGGATTAAAGCTTTTAATCAGCAATCTGAAATCGATGAGCTCTACCGTAAAAATTCTTTTGATTGTGGTTTGGGCATTGTCCGTAATTGGTCTGGCTGTTTTGGGAATAAAACAAGCCACCGAGCAA
Organism: Aequorivita sp.; assembly: GCA_020435825.1. GTDB lineage: Bacteria > Bacteroidota > Bacteroidia > Flavobacteriales > Flavobacteriaceae > Aequorivita. The sequence continues at coordinate 2,153 of JAGQYY010000003.1, read as the reverse complement.
GCTTACGACGGCAACTATATTGAAGAACAAACCGTTACGGTACGTACCGGAGACACATTGCAAATCGCGATGCGCGCCGATAAACAATACAGTTATGAAGTGAGCCGTGAAAGTGGTCTGGAACTGAAATACACAACTGATGACAAAAAAGTAATCTATTCAAGTGATATTCTTCTGAACATTGAATCCGCAAAAGATTCCATAGGCAAGATTGTTATTGAAAAAACTGCCGAAGGCAACAATCATTTGGATGCAAAAAAACGAGCGGAAGCAATTGAATACAACTATTCTTTTGACAATAATAGTCTGATTCTGGACGGCTTCTTCATCACAGATACCAAAAATAAATACCGCGACCAGCAAATTGAAATAACGATCTATGTACCTGAAGGTACGGTGATATATCCTGAAGAAAATACAACTTCATATTACAGCTACAATTCAGATTTTAAAGAATTGAGCAATTGGGACAATGAGGCGCATTATTTCAGGATTTTGAAAAACGAAGTGCAATGTCTTGATTGCAAAGAAAGAGAAGAAATGATTAAAGAAATGGATTCTACAGAAATCAATTCTGAAGAAGTTATTGATAGTGTGAAAACCATTAAAAACAATAGCTGGGAAGAAGAAGTAAAGGATGGTTTCAACAATAAGAATACCGCTTCCACAAATACCGGTGAAACTATAACAATTACCATGGATCAATAACCAAAACCAATTGATATGAAAACAACAAATTTTATAATCGCAATAGGTGCAGCACTTATCTTGGGCGCCTGTAACCTGAATATTACCACAGGAGAAAACGGAAATGGAAAGGTTGTAACCGAAGAGCGCAAGGTAACCGCAGATTTCACGGAAGTACGTGGCAGTGCCGGACTGGACGTTTACCTTACACAAGGTAACGAAAACAAAATTGTAGTAGAAGCGGATGAGAATTTACTTCAGTATATTGAAACCGATATTGAAAATGGAAAACTTCACGTTACCACTTCTCAAAATATAGGGCGTTCCAATGCCAAAAAAGTTTACGTTACATATAAAGAACTCAATACTGTGGAAGCTAGTAGCGGTGCAGATGTAACCGGGAATTCTGTAATAAAAAGTCAAAATCTGTCACTTAAGAGCAGCAGCGGTGCAGAACTGGAAGTAGAAGTTTTTGCGCAGGAATTAATAGCTAAAACCAGTAGTGGGGCAAATTTAAACGTATCTGGAAAAGCATCTTCCCTAAATGCTGATGCTTCTAGCGGAAGTGTACTGGATGCAAAAGAACTTTTAGTGCTAAACTGTAATGCCGAAGCCTCTAGCGGTGCAGAGGTAACAGTAAACGTACAGGATAAACTTGAGACCCACGTTAGTAGTGGCGGCGACATAAATTACTACGGAAATCCCGTATCCGTAAATTCAAATAAGAGCCATTCGGGCAGTGTTCACAAAATGTAAGGCTATCGACAATATTTCATTTTAAAATGCTCTGAATTGCCAAAAAGGCCTAACGGTTTGCTAAAACTTTGTTAGGTCTTTTCTCATTTATAAAAACTTTAAGATATTTTGTTTACTAAAATCATAACATTGGTAAAAACAAAATTTATGAAAAGATCATTTTTAGTATTAGCAATCACATTATTTGCGGCCTGTAGCTCAGATGATGACCCTGGCAATGTAAATACCAACGAATTTGAAAATATCAAAACCACCTTGCCACAAGGCGAATGGGAAGTTAGTAAATTAATAGATGGCCAATCAGACCATACTTCAGATTTTGAAAGCTTTGTTTTCACTTTTAATGAAGATGGGACTGTAAGAGCACAAAATGATCTCTTCACAGAAAATGGAACTTGGGCTTATGACAACTCTTCCGGTAGTAGTGAAGAGTTGGTTTTACAATTTAGTGAGCAAACCCCTTTTGATCAAATCAATGACGATTGGGATATTGTGTCTGTAACAAACTCTACCATCGAACTTTCAGATGTTAGTGGTGGAAATGGCGATATTGAATTATTGACGTTTACGAAATTGTAATAGCACTTTTTTTATAAAAAACCACACATTTTTCCGCAATTATGATTTATTATAAAACGCGAAGGTTTTGAGTTTTTAAATAATTTGTAAATGAAACTCATCTTGACTTTTTTCAATTGGCTAAAAAATGG
>JAGQYY010000039.1 GCA_020435825.1 Aequorivita sp. | reverse complement strand
ATGCCACCGCTTGGGACAAAGACCGAAAAGCCTGGAATTTTGAGGGCAGCGGCAAAAACAGCGGAGTATATAAAAGCACGGACGCTGGCAGTACGTGGGCCAAGGTTTCCACAGAAAATAGCGGCTTGCCAGTAGGAAAGGGAATGGGCCGGATGGGTGCCGCCGTGGTGGACGACAACACGGTCTATTTGATTGTTGATAACCAAAACCACAGAAAAGAAGAGTCCAAAAAAGAGGAGACGGATATGCTCACCAAAGATGATTTCAAAAAAATGGACGTGGCTGCGTTTCTGGCCTTGGATGATAAAAAGTTGAACCAATTTTTAAAAATGAATGGTTTCCAGGAAAAATACCGTTCGGAAAATGTAAAGCAAATGGTTCGTGTAGGTTCCGTAAAACCTGAAGATCTGGCAAAATATCTGGAAGATGCCAACAGTGCGCTTTTTGACACGCCCGTAATCGGTGCCGAGGTTTACAAAAGCACCGATGGCGGAAAATCGTGGAAAAAAACCCACGATGGATTTTTGGATGACCTGTATTATTCCTATGGATATTACTTCGGAAAAATACATGTGGATCCCAGCGATGCCAATAAAATATATGTATATGGCGTGCCCATCCTAAAATCTGCCAATGGCGGAAAAACTTTTGAAAGCATCAATGCCGATAACGTACATGTGGATCATCACGCGCTGTGGATAAACCCAAAGATGCCCGGACATTTAATTGATGGCAATGATGGCGGTGTGAACATAAGTTATGACGATGGCAAAACGTGGATAAAGAACAATGCCCCCGCGGTTGGGCAATTTTATTCCGTAAATGTGGATCACGAAAAAAAGTATAATGTATATGGAGGTTTGCAGGACAACGGTGTTTGGGTAGGCCCGAATGATTATGAAGCCAACCCCGGTTGGATGCAGGAGGGCAAGTATCCATACGAGTTCCTTATGGGTGGTGATGGTATGCAGGTAGAAATTGATAATAGAAACAGCAATATTGTTTACACGGGTTTCCAGTTTGGCAATTATTACAGATTGAACCGAAATGGTGCAGCGCCTGTTTACATTCAGCCGAAACATGAACTGGGCGAAAGTCCATACCGCTTCAATTGGCAAACGCCTATTTTGTTGAGTCCGCACAACCAGGATATCCTCTACTTGGGCGGAAACAAATTGATGCGAAGCATGAACCAAGGCGATGATTGGACGGCCATTTCAGCAGATTTAACGCAAGGCGGAAAACCTGGCAATGTAGCTTATGGAACGCTTTCAACAATTAGTGAATCGTCTTTTCAGTTTGGCTTGCTTTACACTGGAAGTGATGATGGCTTGGTGTATGTTTCAAAAGATGGCGGAGGAAATTGGACAAAGATTTCAAATACGTTTCCGAAAGATCTTTGGGTGAGCCGCGTGATTGCTTCTTCACATAAAAAAGAACGGGTTTATGTTGCTTTGAACGGCTATCGTTGGGATGATTTTAAGCCTTATGTGTATGTGAGCGAGAATTATGGCACAACTTGGAAAGACATTAGTAGAAAAAATTTGCCAACTTCTTCGGTAAATGTGATAAAGGAAGATCCCGCAAATGAAAACCTGCTGTATTTAGGAACCGATAATGGAGCCTATGTTTCATTTAATCGAGGTGAAAGTTGGGAAGTATTTTCAAAAGATTTGCCCAATGTTGCGGTGCACGATTTGGTGATTCAGCCTGAAGCGAAAAATTTGATTTTGGGCACACACGGGCGTTCGCTTTATATTGCCGATATTTCGTTGCTTCAAAAGTTGAATGAAACCAATAAAAACGATTTGGTTATTTCAGATATGGAAGCTATAAATTTTTCACCGCGCTGGGGAAGTAAGTGGAGCACTTGGGGCGAAGTTTATGAGCCAAAAACCAAAATTCAGTTTTATAACCCACAAGATGGAAAAGTAACAATAACAATCAAGACCGAAGAAGGCAAAGAGTTGCAAACACTAATAAGTGATGCAACGAAAGGTGTAAATGAGTTGGATTATGATTTGTCCATTCTTGAAAAAACAAGCAAGCTTTTAGAGAAGAAAGATGCTAAAGTGAAGCAAGCCGAAAACGGAAAATACTACCTTCAAAAAGGGAAATATAAAGTTACAGTTTCGGTAAACGGCAAATCTGCAACTTCTGAATTTGAGGTTAAGTAACATTTTGTATTTAAACCGATTCTAAATAGATTTTAAACAATTAAGAATGTTTGGCAACAAGCCGTTTGAAACGTATTTTTGTACAACTATTCTTGAAATAAAACCATAATGGCAATATTAACATCTTCAATTGCGCGAAAAGTAGCTATGGCACTCTCGGGCTTGTTTCTTGTCTTCTTTTTGGCACAACACTTTACCATCAATGTTACTTCGGTAATAGATCCTGACACTTTCAATAGTTGGTCCCATTTTATGGGGCATAACATTTTGGTTCAGTTTATACTACAACCAGTTTTAATTTTTGGTGTGGTCTTCCACTTTATTATGGGAATTGTGCTGGAGATAAGAAACAATAATGCAAGACAAATAAGTTACAAATCCTATAAAGGAAACAAAAACGCTTCATGGGCCTCTCGAAATATGATTATCAGCGGTGCCGTTATTTTGGCGTTTTTAGGCCTTCACTTTTACGATTTTTGGTTTCCGGAAATAGTGCATAAGTACATTGAGAGCAACCCGCTGGATGCCACGCGCTATTACCCTGAGTTGGTTCACAAATTTGAAAGCCCCATCCGTACTGGTTTGTACTGCTTGGCTTTTGTATTGTTGGCACTTCATCTTTGGCATGGCTTTTCTTCGTCGTTCCAAAGTATAGGCTGGAACAATAAATATTCAAAAGGCTTAAAGGGATTTACAAAGTTTTACGCAATAGTTATTCCGTTAGGCTTTATTTTCATTGCCCTTTACCTTCACTTTAATCAAATCCACTAAAAGAAAAAGCGATGTCGAAATTAGATTCCAAAATACCCAAAGGACCCTTAGCCGATAAGTGGACAAAACATAAAAACGATATAAACCTGGTAAACCCTGCCAACAAACGCAACATCGATGTTATTATGGTAGGCACGGGACTTGCCGGAGGAAGTGCCGCCGCAACGCTTGCTGAATTGGGCTACAACGTAAAAACATTCTGTTACCAAGATTCCCCGCGTAGGGCACACTCCATAGCCGCACAGGGAGGTATAAACGCAGCCAAAAACTATCAAGGCGACGGCGATTCAACCTATAGATTATTTTACGATACCATAAAAGGAGGCGATTACCGTTCGCGCGAAGCAAACGTTTACCGCCTTGCTGAGGTTTCAGCAAATATTATTGACCAATGCGTGGCCCAGGGTGTTCCCTTTGCACGTGAATATGGTGGGTATTTGGACAACCGTTCCTTTGGCGGTGTGTTGGTTTCACGTACTTTTTATGCGAAAGGACAAACCGGCCAACAATTGCTTCTGGGAGCGTATTCCGCAATGAACCGCCAAATAAACCGTGGAAAAATCACTCCTTACAATCGCCACGAAATGCTGGATTTGGTAATTGTTGACGGAAAAGCGAGGGGGATTATTGCCCGCGATTTGGTAACGGGTGAAATTGAAAGACACTCCGCACATGCCGTGGTTATTGCCTCGGGAGGTTACGGAAACGTATTTTACCTTTCTACAAACGCAATGGGAAGTAACGTTACCGCTTCATGGAAAATCCATAAAAGAGGAGCTTATTTTGCAAATCCTTGCTATACACAAATTCACCCAACCTGTATTCCGGTTTCCGGCGACCACCAAAGTAAATTGACCTTGATGTCTGAATCGCTTCGAAATGATGGAAGAATTTGGGTTCCGAAGAAAAAAGAAGATGCGGAGGCTATTCGCCAAGGCAAGAAAAAACCGAACGATCTTTCAGCAGAAGAACGAGATTATTATTTGGAACGCAGATATCCTTCCTTCGGAAACCTTGTGCCGCGCGATGTAGCTTCACGAGCTGCCAAGGAGCGTTGTGACGCAGGCTTTGGTGTAAACAAGACCGGCCAGGCAGTATTTTTGGACTTTGCCTCTGCAATTGAGCGATACGGAAAGGAACAGGCTGCAATCCACGGAAACCACAACCCTTCCAAAGAAGAAGTTATAAAACTTGGCAAGAAAGTAATTGAGGAAAAATATGGAAATCTCTTTCAGATGTACGAAAAGATCGTTGACGAAAATCCATACGAAACCCCGATGATGATCTATCCAGCGGTGCATTATACCATGGGCGGTATTTGGGTAGATTACAATTTACAATCTACCATTCCGGGCTGCTATGTTACTGGGGAGGCAAATTTTAGCGACCACGGCGCCAACCGTTTGGGCGCATCGGCATTGATGCAAGGTTTGGCAGACGGTTATTTTGTATTGCCATATACCATTGGCGATTACCTTTCAAAAGATATCAAGACAGGAAAAATACCAACCGATTCAAAAGAGTTTGACGAAGCCGAAAACAAGGTTCGCGAACTTTTGGAGAAGTTGATAAACAATAAAGGAACACATTCCGTTGACCATTTCCACAAAAAATTGGGCCACATAATGTGGAACAAATGCGGAATGGCCCGTAATGCAAAAGATTTAGAGGCAGCTATGGCTGAAGTTAGAGCACTGCGCGAGGAATTTTGGAGAGATGTAAAAGTTCCCGGTGGAATGAACGAAATGAACGCCGAGCTTGAAAAAGCAACCCGCGTTGCAGATTTCTTGGAGTTGGGCGAGCTTTTTGCAAAAGACGCACTTCACCGAAATGAAAGCTGTGGCGGTCACTTTCGTGAAGAATACCAGACAGATGAAGGTGAAGCACTGCGTGACGACGAAAACTTTATGTATGTTGCAGCATGGGAATATACCGGAGACCCAGGAAATGAAGTGCTCCACAAAGAGGAATTGGAATACGAAAATATTGAAGTGAAGTCGCGTTCTTATAAATAGGTTAAGAGTTAGGCGTTAAGAGTGAAAACTTGAAATAAAATTAATGTGGCTCAAATAAATTCTTTTGAAGATTTGGAGTGTTGGAAAGCGGCAACTGAATTAAGACGCTATGTTTCCAAAGGAATTTTGTCGAAATTTCCGCCGGACGAGAAATTTGCCTTGACAAACCAATTAAGACGTTCTTCCCGATCAGTTTCCGACAATATATGAAAAAACCAAAGCTATTCTAAACGGATATATTAATTATTTAAAAAATGCCAAGAAGCAATAATTATAAAAAATATAAAGTTGTTAACGCTTAACACTTAACACATAACACATAACTTTTAACAACATGAAGTTAACACTAAAAATCTGGCGTCAAAAAAACGCAACCACAAAAGGAGAACTAAAAACATATCCTATTGACGGAATAGAGGGCGATATGTCTTTTTTGGAGATGCTCGACGTGCTTAACGAAGCGTTAATAAACAAAGGCGAAGAACCTGTGGTTTTTGATCATGACTGCCGCGAAGGTATCTGCGGTGCCTGTTCATTACAAATAAATGGTGAGCCGCACGGGCCTGACAGGCTTGTTACAACTTGTCAACTTCACATGCGCATGTTCAACGATGGCGATACTATTGTTATCGAGCCATTTCGAGCAAAAGCGTTCCCTGTAATAAAGGACTTGGTGGTTGATAGAAGTGCTTTTGATAGAATTCAGCAAGCCGGTGGGTATATCTCTGTTAATACTTCTGGAAATACAATCGATGCCAACACCATTCCAGTAAACAAGCACGATGCTGATGAATCATTTGAAGCAGCTACCTGTATTGGTTGCGGTGCTTGTGTTGCGGCCTGTAAAAACGCCAGTGCGATGCTTTTTACTTCTGCAAAGGTGAGCCAGTTTGCGTTGCTTCCACAGGGAAGAATTGAAGCAACGGAACGAGTTATGAACATGGTGGCGCAAATGGATAAGGAAGGTTTTGGAAACTGCACTAATACAGGAGCTTGCGAGATTGAATGCCCAAAAGGAATTTCCCTTGAAAACATTGCCCGAATGAACCGTGAATATTTAAGAGCGAGTTTAAAGGGATAAATATTTTAAACGATAAATTTCAAAAAAAATCCTAAGCAATTTTTCTTAGGATTTTTTTATTGCTCAATTACGGTTTTTTTGTGGTAATGAAACGAATCCTCTTCATCATTGGCTAGATTGTGAAGAATTATCTTTAAAAACTTATCGGTATCATACGGTTTTACAATAATATCATTCATTCCGGAAGCTAAAATTCTGTTTCTCATTTCTTCCACTTCAATGGCCGTCAACGCGACAATAGGAATGATTTTATTGAATACTCTTACCTCTTTGGTTGTCTCAATTCCATCTTTGCCCGGCATATTGATGTCCATCAAAACGAGGTCAAAAGTTTCTTGCTGTATTTTTTTTATGGCAATATCGCCACTTTCGGCAACAAAGCCGAGCATTCCGTTATTTTCAAGTATTTTCTTGGTAACAATCTGATTGATGCGGTTGTCATCTACTATCAATATTTTCTTTCCGTTTAATGTGCTATTGTTGTCCAGTATTTTGTCTTGAAGCAGATGTTTCAAAATTTGAAAACTTAACGTAAAACTAAATGTAGATCCTTCGCCCGGCATGCTTTTTAAATTAATTGAAGATTTTGAAGCTTCCAGCAATTTCTTCACGATAGTTAGCCCAAGTCCAGTACCTTGAATTTTGAAATCGTCAGAATCTACTTGTTGGAATTCTTCAAAAATGGCTTTTTGCTTTTCTTCCGGAATGCCAATTCCATTGTCTTTAATACTGAAATGTATGGCTATTTCATTTTCTGAAATTGATTCTTCTTGGGCTGAAATATATATATCGCCGTTCGTGGTAAACTTTATGGCGTTGCCCACTAAATTCATAAGAATTTGCGAAAGCCGAACTCGGTCGCCAATAATGGTATGTGGAATATTTTCTGAAATTTCTACGTGCAATTTGTTTTTATTCTGTACCAGGGCATACTGAAAAGAAGAGACGATGGATTGGACCAATTCCCTTAAATCAAAAGGAACCCGCACTTCTTCAAGGGTATTGGATTCCAATTTGCTTATTTGAAGTACATCATTAATAAGCGCTAACAGGTAATCTGCGGAAAACTTCAGGTTTTTTAGATCTGCTCGATGGTTCTTCAGGGATTCATCTTCCAAGAGCACCGAACTTAAACCAATGACACCATATAACGGAGTGCGCAATTCATGGCTAACCGTGGAAAAGAACTTGCTTTTTGCCAAGGCCAGTTTTTCAGATTTTTCTTTGGCTTTTAGATATTGCTGGTTCTTTTCTTTTAGGGTAAGGGTAAGTTTTTTTCTCCCTCTGTGCGATATGTAAAGAATTATTAAAAATAACCCCATTAATAGGGCAGCCCCAATAAAAAAGTAAAGAAGTACATTGCTTAATATAACTTTTTCAGAAATCAACTTCTTTTCAAGCTCAGCCTGGCGGGCCTGCTTTTTATACTCATTGACGCTAAACTGGGCAGCTGCATTTTGTATGGCCATAAGCTTCTCCTTTTCAAATTGGAGGGCTGTGAGGCTATCAAATGTTTTCCGCACTAAAAAAGCTTCTTTATAATCCCCAACTTCAAAAAGAGCCTTGCTGTATTCTTTATATGATTCAATTAAATTATCGTCAATATAATTTCCGTTTTGAGCAAAAGCGATTGCTTCTTTAAAGTTGTTTATGGCTTCATTTGGGTTATTTGAAGATAGATTCAACCTGCCTTGCAGCAAGCTCATTTCTGTTGTTAAACCTTTATATTTCAAGGCATCTATTCCTTGTTTTGCCCTGTTGAAATATAACTCGGCCTTTTTTTTGTTGCCTTGGTTAAGGTTAGATTCGGATAAATTGTAATATACCATGGCTGCTTCCAGTGTATCTTTTCTTTTTAACAAAAGCGGCAATGCTTTTTCAAAAAAGGGAAGGGCGGAGTCGTATTTTTTTTCGGTAAGATAAAGTGCTCCCATGAAATTATAAGCACGGGCAATTTTAAATTCGTCTTTTGATTTTTCTGCAAATTTTAGATAATCTTCCGCATAATCGTGGGCGTTTTTAAAATCTTTTAAATATATAAAAGAGGCGCCCATCATATATCTGGAATAATAGGCGGCATCTATATCGCCAATACGTTCTGCCAGTCTTATATTATCTATGGATTTTAAAATAACGGAGTCGTATTTTCCTTCAAACAACATATAATCTGCACGATCCTGCATTGCCTTGAGAGAATCTTTAAGCACGGTATGGACTGCCTTGTTTTCTGTAGAAATAGTGTCTTGGCTATTTTGCGCAAATCCTATAAAAGAAATTAAAAATATGATGGGGCGTAAATAATTCAAAGTTCAGAAAAGTTGAAAATGGATTTTTAAGAGTACTAAAATAGCATATAATAATGAGATTCAACTATTAAAACATGGTGTAGTGCCTGAAAAAAGATGATTTTCTTGACTACAGTTAACGGGAAAGCATTTAGAGTAACACGACTATAAATTGTATATAGACAAAACCGTAAACCACGGAACAGATATTTTTATTGCTTAGTTTTTTTGCGACTTTTTCAGCTTTATCAGACACCAAAAAGCCTAACGGTCCCTAGTACATACTTTTTCAATTAACTTAAAAAAGGAACTAAAAAAAGCCTTCACAATATTGTGAAAGCTTTTCTTTTTTATAAAACAAGATTGTTTACTATGCCTCAGCGTTTGGAACGATTGAAACGTAGCTCTTGTTGTCTTTCTTTTTGGTAAACTTTACTACCCCGTCCACTTGCGCGTGAAGGGTGTGGTCTTTGCCGCCGTATACGTTTTCACCTGGGTGATGCGTATAACCTCTTTGTCTTACAATGATATTTCCTGCAATGGCAGTCTGCCCTCCGAAAATCTTGACGCCAAGACGTTTCGATTCTGATTCGCGACCGTTTTTGGAACTACCAACTCCTTTTTTGTGAGCCATTTTGTTTCGGTTTTAATATTATACTTTAGCAGGATTATTTTTCGATCCCGCCGTCTAATTTGTCTTGTAATTCTTTAAGCTCGTCCCACTTACCGTCTGCTGCCAATTTTGCTTGTTTTGGCCAAGTATCGGTAACTAAGTGAGCTAAGTTTGAACTTGCTTCAGAAAGAATAGTTGCGATAGCTTCGGGTTTTGCTTTTGCTACTTTGGCAAAAGTGTCCATTCCGGCAGCAACCATAGCCTCTGCGGCTTTTGGCCCCACACCTTCAATCTTTTTAAGATCATCCGCTTTGGCTGCTTTTTTAGGAGCGGCTTTTTTTGCGGGTGCTTTAGTTTCGGCTTTTGCCTTAGGGGCAGCAGCTTTAGCTTTAGTTTCTTTTTTCGGTTCAGCTTTTTCAGCTTTTTCCTTTTTGGCAGGTGTAGCCCCTGAAGCTACAATGCTCTCGATTACGATCTCAGAAAGATACTGACGGTGACCGTTTTTCTTACGGAAACCTTTTCTTCTTTTCTTTTTGAATACAATAACCTTGTCACCTTTAAGGTGTTTTACGACTTTGGCTCCTATTTGAGCTCCGTCTATAGCCGGGGCGCCAATGGTAATTTTGTCTCCGTCACCAATAAGAAGAACATTGTCAAAAGACACTTTTTTCCCTTCTTCAACTGGCAAACGATTAACAAAAACCTTTTGGTCTTTGGCAACTTTTACTTGCTGCCCTGCTATCTCTACAATTGCGTACATAGCGAATCGTTTATAAATTAGTTAAACAAAATGCTTTCACCGTACGGTAAAAGCGGGTGCAAATATAATTTTTAAAACTTAAACAACAAAGGGTTTTCTAGTTAATTTACAGGATGTTTTGCGTTAACAATCATTTTATTGGTTTCTGCCAAATTTTTGGCAGAAAACGGTAGGACTAACGCCACGTGACCGTTTCCATTAGCTTGCGTATATCTTCACGAAGATAGACTACTGCTGGATAGATAGAATCGAAGTTTGGTTTGGCGTCAAAATAGAGCGCGCCATTCAAGAAATGATTGATGCTGTCAGTTACGTAAAACTCGGCTTGGGTAGCGGCATTTCCGTTTATCATGTAAAACATTCCGTACACTTTTTTGTCAGGATTTATAAAAGGTTGCTCAGGAATGCTGTTTGCTTTTATAGAATGGTCATAAGCTAATTTTTGTGCATCCTGCAATAGTGAATCCAAGTTGTTATCGCGCACATCTTGATAGGATATGTATAAAGTAGCCCGCATATGCGGGTAGCTTATATTGATGTCGCAATTACTCTTTTTAACTATAGTGGTGTTCCCATTTATTTCAAAAGAATAGGGACAGTCCGTGTTTAAGGTACGGTAAACGGGCTTTGGATAATCCAGACGGAGCATTGCCGAAGGTTTTACTAAAACGTCATCTTCGCAGGAAGCGAGGATAAAAATGATTGAAAGTAAAAAGAAAAGGATTCTATTGATTTTCAATGGTAATTTTTATTTGTTTGATGCGTTTGCCCTCAAATGCTTCAATGGTAAACGCATAATTGTGGAAAGATATTATTTCGTTTTTCTTTGGAAAACCTTTTGAAATTTCCAGCAGAAATCCCGCCACGGTTTCCGCTTCTCCTTTTTCTCCTTCAAAAATTTCTGGATCCTCGGGTTTTATCACTTTATAAAAATCTTTCAGCGGTGTTTTGCCTTCAAAAACGAAAGTACTGTCGTCCAATTTTGAAAATATCAAATCTTCATCGTCAAATTCATCGCTTATTTCACCAACAATTTCCTCGATAATGTCTTCCAAAGAAATCAAACCGCTTGTGCCACCGTACTCATCCACAACAATCGCGAGGTGCATTTTCATCTCCTTGAATTCGTTGAGCAGGTCGTCCAGTTTTTTGTTTTCTGGAACAAAGTATGCTTCCCGTTTTAAGGTTTTCCAATCCAGGATTTTACGGTCTGTGTAAGGTATCAGGTCCTTCACATACAGAATGCCCGTAATGTTGTCCATACTGTCTTTGTAAACAGGAATGCGCGAATAGCCGTGCTGGATAATTTCGGGGAGAATTTCCTTAAAGGGCTGCTCCTCGTTTAGCGCAAAAATATCCATTCGGTTTTTCATTACCTGCTTGGTATCGGTATTTCCAAAGGTTACAATGCCCTGTAGAATTTTCTGTTCTTCGTGCGTCGTGTCTTTGTTTGAAAGCTCCAAAGCCTGCGAAAGGTGGTCAACGCTGATGTTTGATTTCTGTTTTCCATAGCGATCGTGAAGATAGATAGTGGCAGAACGCATCGGCAAGCTGATGGGCGATAATAATGTATCCAGAATATTGAGCGGCTGCGCCATAAATACTGCAAAAGAGATACGGTTGCGGTTGGCGTAAATCTTGGGAAGAATTTCACCAAAAAGTAAAATGAAAAATGTTACTACGCCCACTTCAACAATGAAACGAACATCAATTCCGTAAAAGTTGGATTGTATTCCAGAGAAAAGATCATCACTCAAAGAATCAAAAAGCAATACAATAGCAATATTTATAAAATTATTCGCCACCAAAATAGTAGCTAAAAGTTTTTTCGGCCTTGCCAACAAACGCTGGACGATGCCCAGTTTTTTTGCAATTGTTTTTTCTTCGTTGGTTTCAAAATCAGAAGGCGTTAAAGAAAAGAACGCCACTTCGGCACCCGATATAAGGGCGGAACAGGCTAAAAGAACAAGCAACAATACGGCGCTTGTTATTTGGGTAACATCCAAAACGTTAAAAAAGAATAGTAAACCAGGGGGTTCCGTGTCCAAGTTATAGGTTTTAGTTAAACGTTAAAAAGGAAGATCATCCTCTTCTTCAGAAGCTGAATTGTTGTTTTGTTGTGTTGGTGTAGGCTGGGGTTTCTGAGCGTTCTGTCCAGAATTGTTATTTGAAGTGCCATTGCTTTCACCCTTTGGGGTTAAAAAGGTAAAATCTGTGCAATGGATTTCAGTACTGTACCTATCCATTCCTTTATCATCCTGCCATTTGCGAGTTTTTAGACGGCCTTCAATATAGACCATATCGCCTTTCTTTAAATATTTTTCGCAAATTTCTGCGGCCTTGTTCCTAACTACGATATTGTGCCACTCCGTATTGGTTACACGTTCGTTCGTCGTTTTGTTAGTATAGGTTTCATTGGTTGCAAGCGGGAAACGGCCCAAGCTGTTTCCGCCCTCAAAATAATGCATTTTCACATCATCGCCGGTATGCCCAATCAACATTACTTTGTTCAATGTTCCACTCATAATTGTAATTTTATTTATTTGTGCAAAGGTAGATTTTGCGTTTTAAATATAAGGAATTTTTAAATTTTTATATGAAATGATTTGCTGCTGCAATATTAAGGTGTAAACAATTAATAATCTTCAAAAAATTCCGAAACAAAATTTTCAATCAAAACCGGGACGGCATAATTTTTCACTTCGGAAATTGGAATTGCATTTTCGGTAGTTTCCGAAGTTTCTACAATCCAGAAAAGTGTGTTTAAATGTTGGTGCGATAGTCTATGGACAACCGGTTTTTCGTTGAAAAGGGAAATGGACTTAACATTTATTTTTTCTGAAAAATCATGAAACTGTGGAAGTTTTTTCAACTTCGAAAGATTTATTTTCCCTGAAGTTTCAATCAGCGGAAATTCATATAGTTTGTGCCAAATTCCTTTCCCGGTACGCTGCTGCAAAATAATATGCTCGTTTTCCGAAAGAAAAACCAAATAATTAAAGTATCTTTTTTTTACTGGCTTCGCTTTAGTTTTTACAGGCAATTCCGAAACTTTTTTCTGCTGAAAAGCCAGACAGCTATCGTTGAAAATACAGTTTTCGCAATCTGGGCTTTGCGGCACGCAATAGCGCGCGCCAAACTCCATAATGGCTTGGTTAAAAGTTCCCGGCTGATCTTTATCAATCAACCGTTGCGCAAGCTTTTTAAATTCCTTGTGCCCCGTGGTAGAATTTATGGGAGTGGAGATTCCAAAAAACCGTGAAAGCACGCGATACACATTTCCGTCAACCACAGCTTCGGGACGGTTGAACGAGATGCTTGCAATGGCGCTTGCTGTATAATCGCCAACGCCTTTTAGCTTCAATAAATCTTTATAATTGTTTGGAAAAACACCGTTCATTTCTTCCGAGACCATTTTTGCTGTTGCGTGTAGATTTTGAGCTCGGGAATAATAACCCAGACCCTGCCAAAGTTTTAAAACCTCATCTTCGGGAGCATTCGCTAAATCTTCCACCTTTGGATAGGCTTCAGCAAATTTTAAATAGTAGGGCAAACCTTGCAAAACTCTTGTTTGCTGGAGCATAATTTCAGAAAGCCATATATGGTATGGGTTGGTGGTATTTCGCCAAGGTAAGTCACGTTTGTTTTGTAAATACCACGCAATGAGTTTATTGGAAAAATATGGAGCTGTTTTGGGCATTGTGTAAAATTAATCTATATCCCTTTAAATTTTAAAGGATTAAGGTTTGAATTATTGATTTTAAAATATGTATATTTGCGGTCTCTAAAAAAAATCTAGTAAAAGAAAATTAATTAAAATTTAAAAGTAATGACGAAAGCAGATATCGTAGCAAAAATTTCAGAAAAGCTAGGAATGGAAAAGAATGAAGTACAAGCTACTGTTGAGACCTTTATGGAAGAAGTGAAAAATTCTCTTGAAGGTGGTGACAACGTTTATTTAAGAGGTTTTGGAAGCTTTATTATCAAAACAAGAGCTGAAAAAACAGGAAGAAATATTTCAAAAAACACAACAATTAAAATACCAGCCCACAATATTCCGGCTTTTAAACCTGCAAAAGTTTTTGTTGAAGGTGTAAAGACCAACGTGGACGTAAAATAATTCTAACCCGTTCCACTTTGGTGGAGCATTAAAAAAAACTTTAGTATGCCAAGTGGTAAAAAAAGAAAAAGACATAAGGTAGCGACCCACAAGCGTAAAAAGCGTCGTCGCGCTAACCGCCACAAAAAGAAAAAGTAGTTTCTAAACTACTTTTTCTGTTTTAAAAGTGTTTCGGAAATTTTGCTTTTTTGGAGCTATTTCCGAATTAAACAAACGATAAATCGTTCTTTGAAAATGAGATTGCAACAGCCGGCTTTTGGTTTTGGTGCAGTTTCGCCGGATTTTATATAAATCTGTGAAAAATATTGTTTAATTAGTTCCGGATTATACTTCGGAACAACAAAATTAATGTAACGTGAACTACGAATTATTTATTAGGTCCGGTTCACAAGAAGTTGATTTTGCCCTTTTAAAGGATGGAAAGCTTATAGAGCTTCACAAGGAAGAAGAGGACAACAATTTTACGGTTGGCGACATATTTCTTGCCAAAATACGTAAAACGGTCCCTGGTCTAAACGCCGCCTTTGTGAACGTGGGCTATGAGAAAGATGGTTTTTTACACTATCACGATCTTGGTCCGAAAGTACTTTCGCAATTAAAATTTGTGAAAAGTGTTAGCTCAGGTAAGTTAAAGGATTATACCTTAAATAATTTTCCATTCGAAAAAGAGATTGATAAGCATGGCAACTTAAATGATGCCCTAAAAAGCAATCAATCCATCTTGGTTCAAATTGTAAAAGAACCCATTTCCACCAAAGGACCACGTATAAGTTCCGAGCTTTCCATAGCCGGAAGATATATTGTGTTGGTCCCGTTTTCCGATAGAGTTTCTGTTTCCCAAAAAATAGAAAGCAACGAAGAAAAAGACAGGTTAAAACGCTTGATAACAAGCATAAAACCAAAAGGATTTGGGGTAATTATCAGAACCGTAGCCGAGGGCAAAAAAGTAGCAGAACTGGACAAGGATTTACAGAACCTTATGGATCGCTGGACGGCGATGTGTAAGAAGCTACAAGGGGCGCACCACCCTTCAAAAGTGCTGAGCGAGCTAAACAGAGGAGCATCCATCATCCGCGATATGTTTAACGATTCATTCTCCGCAATACATATTGACGATGAGACCCTTTACTTGCAAATAAAAGATTATGTGCAGGAAATTGCACCGAAAAAAGACAATATCGTAAAGTTTTATGACAGCAATGTCCCAATGTTTGAAAAATTTGGGATTGAAAGACAGATTAAAACTTCCTTCGGAAAAACAGTATCAGGCAGCAAAGGCGCGTACCTGGTAATAGAACACACCGAAGCAATGCACGTAATAGACGTGAACAGCGGTAACCGAAGCAACAAGCAAAAAACACAGGAAGGGACAGCCCTTGAAGTGAATTTAATTGCAGCCACCGAGGTGGCAAGACAGCTAAGGTTGCGCGATATGGGAGGAATTATTGTGGTAGATTTTATTGACTTGGCAAATGCCAACCACCGCAAGCAGCTCTATAATCATCTTCGTGATGAAATGAAAGATGACAGGGCAAAACACAAAATACTCCCGCCGAGCAAATTCGGGTTGATTCAAATAACCCGCCAACGTGTTAGGCCAGAGATGAACATCAAGACCCGTGAAGAAGATCCAAACGCAAATGGAAGCGGAGATGAAAATGGTGAAATTGAAGCGCCTATTATTGTTATCAATAGAATAAATGAAGAGGTAAAACGCCTTTTCCAAAAAGACTATAAAAAGATAACCTTAAACACGCATCCTTTTATAGCGGCCTTTTTAACCAAAGGATTCCCGAGTGTGCGTACCAAATGGTTTTTGGAGCACAAAAAATGGATAAAAATTCAACCGCGAGATGCATATACGTATCTTGAATATCACTTCCACGATAAAGATGGTGGATTGATAAAATGACCAAAACCCCTTCAATTGATTTTGAAGGGGTTTTTTTGTATCCCGCCCCCAATGGCCTCCCAAAGGTAGGGAAGCTCTCATTATCAATAGGGCCACAAGAGGTTCCTTCCCCTTTTTCAGGGGAAGGTGGCGCTACTATTTTCAGCTTTAAAGCTGAAAATAGTAGAGACGGAAGGGGTAATTTTCCTAAAATTGTAATTTTGTATCAAAAAATTTGAGCACCCACAAAACATACACCGTTGCCGAAGCCACCAAAAGAATGGAACGCTACTGCGCCTACCAAGAGCGCTGCCATAAGGAAGTGCATCAAAAACTGTATGAAATGCGGATGATTCCCGCGGCGGCGGACCAAATTATCGATCATTTGCTGCGCCACAATTTTTTAAACGAAACCCGTTTTGCGCAGGCTTTTGCCCGTGGAAAATTCCGAACCAAAAAATGGGGAAGGAATAGGATCGTGAACGAACTGAAACTGCGCGATATTTCAAAATACAACATACAGATTGCCCTAAAGGAAATTCCCGATGCCGAATACTACACAACCTTTGAAACATTGGTAGAAAAGCGTTTGCAGCAATTGGCTTCGGAAAAAAACATTCAAAAAAAACGAAAAAAGCTGGCGGATTATCTTTTTTATCGCGGCTGGGAGCCAGAATTGGTTTATAGTAAAGTGAATGAAATTTCAAAATAATCTAAAATTTATGTAAATAAAACTTGACATTTAAAATATTTTTCACATATCTTTGTGTAAAATAAACTTTACATTAAATCAAACACGCTTTACTTATGGAAACAAAATCAACAAAATGGGAAAAAACCTCAAAAAAAAATACAAGGCACTTGGCCTATTGGACAGGGGGTTGGGTATTTACTTTGGCAATCGCTTCGTTCGGCCCCATATTTTTATGGAAAAGTAACATGGCAATTTCTATTCTATTTATTGTGATAAACACATTGATTGGCATAGGAATGATCTTAATGAACCGAAAATACATCAATGGTTTGGACGAGATGCAGCGAAAAGTAAGTCTCGACGCCATGGCGATTGCCTTAGGTGTTGGTCTTGTAGGTGGATTGACCTACTCTTTGTTGGACCAGACCCATGTTATTGCATTTCATGCCGAAATAGCACACTTGGTTTTACTGATAGGAATAACGTATATGATTGGGATTTTTGTTGGAACAAACAGATACAGATGAAAAATAAAATAAAAGTACTCCGCGCGGAACAGAATATGACCCAAGCCGAGCTGGCCATAGCCGTTGAGGTTTCCCGGCAAACCATAAATGCTATTGAAACCGGAAAGTTTGATCCCAGCTTGCCTCTGGCTTTTAAGATTTCGAGATTGTTTGCAACTTCTATTGAAGATATTTTTCAGGATGAGTAACAATGCCAATTATTTGAATTAAAAAAAGCACAACTAACACTTTGTTAGTTGTGCTTTTTAATGCCTATAATGTAGGTTTTTGGTAACTAAGCTTATGATATAATTCTGTGGTAATTTATTTTTTCTTTGGATTTTCTATTTTATCTTCAGATAAACCATTATCGCCTTCCAATTTTTTTCCCTTTAAATATTCCGGTAATTCCATTCCTGCCATATTGAACATTTCCTGAAGGGGCGGCACGGAACCGTACATTCCCGAAATAAAGTTGGAAGTTGCAGTTTTCCCATCTTTTGAAGAACCATTTTCCCAAACGGTAACCTTATCTATCTTAATGTTTTTAATGGCTTCAGACTGAAGTTTTACTAATTCCGGAAGCTTATCGGCTATTAGTAAAAGTACCGCGTCTTTAGAATCATTCCCGGCAGCTTTCACGATTCTGTCAAATCCTTCGGCCTGCTTGGTCAATATTTCAAAAATACCCTGTGCTTCTGCTTGGGCTTTAAAGAGAATGGCATCTGCTTCTCCCTTTGCCTGGCGTCTTATTTTTTCGGCTACTGCTTCGGCGTCTATCTCAACTTTTCGCTTGTCTATTTCGGCGGGAACGATAATATCTGCCAATTGTGTACTACGCTCTCTTTCGGCACGGGTGATTTCTGCTTCTTTTTCAGCAATATAGGACTCTTCCAATGCCTTTGCCGATTGTACTTTTTCGGCGGCTATTGCCACTCTTTCTGCTTCTGCTTCACGTTGGCGACGCAACGAGTCTGAGTTTGCTACATTAATTTTCGCAATGTTTTCACCTTCCACAGCCTGCGCATTTGCTGCAGCAACCTGTGTGCGCTCATCCTGTTTTGCATTTGCTTCCCCAATGGAACCATCCCTATTTTTTTCGGCTACAGATTTACGTGCGGCGTTGATGGCATGGGCAGCAGCTTCTTTTCCCAAAGCTTCAATATAGCCCGATTCGTCAACAATATCCGTAATGTTTACGTTGATTAGTTTTAAACCAACTTTCTTTAATTCAGACTCAACACTGTTAGAGATATTTGTCAAAAACTTATCTCTGTCATTGTTTATTTCCTCAATATCCATTGATGCCACAACCAAACGCAACTGACCAAAAATAATTTCTTTTGCAAGTTCTTGAATTTGCTCCAAGCCTTGGCCCAGCAAGCGCTCTGCGGCATTTTGCATAATGCCTGGTTCGGTAGAAATACCTATGGTGAACCGTGAGGGAACATTTACCCTAATATTCTGTTTGCTCAATGCATTGATAAGATTTACCTCGATTGAAATAGGCGTCAGGTCAAGATATTCGTAATCTTGGATTACTGGCCAAATAAAGGCGGCACCTCCGTGAATACATCGGGCCGAGTTTCCTGTACCAACTTTTCCATAAATCACCAAAATACGGTCTGAGGGACAGCGCTTATATCTTCTTATAAAAGTAATTAAGATGACAAAAACGAATAAAATGGCGAATCCGATAGCCAATAAGGGCGCAAATGATTCTGCTTGAAGTGGTAAAAAAGTCATGATTAGGCGGTGTGTTTATTTACAATTAAAATTCCGGTTCCCGTTACTTGTACAACGGTTACAATATCTCCTTGGCGAAGGTCTGAGGGTTCGTCTGTCAGCGCATCAAGTTCGCGCATGCCTCCCTGGATGTTTATATGTACTTTCCCAATTCTTGAGCGGTTAGCACCTATGGTAAGGTAAACTTCGCCAATCTGGTTAAGCGCGTTTTCAATTTTCAGGGAGCCGCTGCTGTTTAATTTTCCCAAATAGTAAAACAACGAAGCCATAATGGTCATCATCAGTAAACCACAAACTGTCGAGATTAATATTGTCATCCCTTTGGAAAGTCCTTCGCCAATACAGGCAATTCCTGACCATCCAAAAAGGGTGAAAAACCCGATTAAATTTTTAAAGGAAAGAAACTGAAAGTGAATTCCCGTGTCGCCTTCTATATCTGAATCTACATCGCCAGTATCGTCCATTTCACCACCTACAAAGGTTAAAATTATAAGGACAATAAAAATTGCTGAAGCGATTAAAGCTATAGACCAGTATACCTTTTCAAAAGGCTCAAATGCTGTAAACCATTCGTTCATTGGGTGGGTTGTTTTATAAAATATTGGGTAAGATATGAACTTTATGAAAAGGGTGCAATAAGTTGAAAAATTATTATGAAGATTTTTTTGTGGGATTTATAAAAGATATATTCCTAAATATTAAATGAAGCCCCAACATTAACAGAAACCTGATTATGAAGTTTTTCCGCTGGTGTTAAGGTATCCGTATTGTATTTTGAAATAGGCACGCTCACTTCGGTAAAGACCCCAAAACCGCTGGTAAAAAAATAACGAGCACCCAAATGGCCACCAAAGTTTTTTAGGCTTACGTACAGGCCGGGATACACATCAAAATTTTCATCAACGTTTATCACATTGCCAAGGTTTGCATTGAAACGTGCCCTTAAGTCAAAACGATCCTCAAATTTCGCAAATGGTTCTTCATTGCCTTCTATAGTTGTGATTTTATCAATTCCTAAAAGATAGGTTGAAGCTACGCCCACTGAAATATTCTCGCCCACACCAAAATCCAAACTGCCCATAACTCCGGTGCCGTTATTTTGAAAATTGGCGCCAACCTGAAATTTTATATCCCCTTTACCAGAAAAGGCTTGCGCAAAAGTTGCCTGCATACAAAGGAGTGCGATTACTATTATGAAGTATTTCATATTGAAAAATTTATAAGAAAGATACTGAAATATTAAGAATTTACAACGCTTTATTAGTACGAACGATGGCTTGCTCATTTTTCCAATCAATCCATCTTTGGCCCCTTAGCTTACGCATCAGTTGGTCAAAATAGCGCATAAAGACAATGTTATAGACTGCTTTTGCTAAATTTTTCGGGTTTCGCGGAATGGCGCGAAGGCTCATGGAAAAACCGGGGGTTACGTAGCGCATATAATGCCAGTAACCTTCGGGCATATAAAGTACGTTGCCATGCTCCAGATGGGCAATATACCCTTTTGCTTTTTTTAGTGCAGGCCACTTGTTGTAATCGGGATCGTGGAAATCTATGTCTTCACGGGTAATCAATGAATGTGGAATTTTATATAGATAATCGTTCTGGTTTTGGTCAAAAAGAATGACTTCTTTTTTCCCTTGAAAGTGAAAGTGGAAGATGTTTGCCAGATCGATGTCGTAGTGCATAAAAGTGTACGAGTCCCTTCCGCCAAAAAAGAGCATGGGCAGGCCTTTCATCAATTTTAATCCAAAATCGGGGTAGGTAAAATCGTTTTGGAGTTGGGGAACTTCCTTTAAAATGTTCCAGAGAAAGATACGGTATTTGGTAGGTTCGGTTTTAAGAAGTTCCACATACTCACGCATGTTCATTTTGGCGTGTGGCTCGTTAAAACCGTCTTTATGGCTTACCGGGCGGTTATCGTATAAGGGCACCGTTTTATCTCCGGCAACTTGGGCCATATAATCGAGGTTCCATTTGGAAAATGCAGGCCAGTGCTCAGTAAACCTTTCAATAACAACGGGTTTTTGGGGCTTAAAATAGTTTTCCAGAAAATCTTCCTTGGTAATGGTCTTTACCCTATCTATCTGCTGTAACTGCATAACGTTCTTGAATAGGTAAATTTACAAATACTACAAATACTGTGGGAGTAATGTTACTATAAGTTTAAGGATTTACATCGTCTACCCATTTTGGATTGTGGGGATCTGTGGCATCGTATAATTCAATTTCCAACTTTTTCGCCAATTCTTTGCCTATAATAAGAGCGGCAGTAGCCTTATTTTGAATAGCAAGATTGAAGTGTCTATTTCGGTCATGCCACAGATTTATTTCAAAGATATTTTTTTTGTTTTTGTAAACCGAAATATACTCTAGATTTTTAAACTTTTGCCAGCTTCCAATTTTCACTGGACCTACACAAAATAGAATCTTGTATTTTTTTTCATTGAAATTGAAATGATAATCGCGGACGATTGAGAAAGTAATCCCTCCACCAAAAAAATATATAGCAACCTCCAGAAGAAAAAACGTTTCTTTCATTTGCTTTTCGCCTCCATTGAAATCAAAAGAAATAAAAAAAAGGTATAAAAAGACAAGCATGCCTGTAAAACAGAGCGCGGCGATTACCAATTGCCATAATGGTCTATTCCCTTGACTGATATAAACGTCATTCTTGTCCATATACTGCAATTATACAAAAAACGCTTCCTTTATTGGAAGCGCTCTGTTTTTTATTTTATTCTCTATAATTGCTTAATCTGCCAAAACCATCACGCGGTTGTTGTTGCATTCCACGGTTCCGCCAGCAATATGCAGTACCCAAGTATCTGCTTCCTTGGTAAACTTTTTCTGAAATCCTTCCGCTATGGTTGGATTTCCCTTAAATTTTACTTTTCCTTCCTGTAAAACGGAAACGATAGGAGCGTGGTTATTCAGCATTTGAAATTCGCCTTCCACACCCGGAACGGTTATGCTTTCAACTTCGCCTGCTACAAGGGATGCTTCTGGGGTTACTATTTCTAAGTACATACTTTTAAATTATGAATTCAGAATTATGAATTCAGAATAACTGTTTTTTAATTCAGAATTCTGCATTCTTAATTCTTAATTAAATTAAGCTTCAGCAAGCATTTTCTCGCCAGCGGCGATAGCTTCTTCGATAGTTCCTTTAAGGTTGAAGGCAGCTTCCGGAAGGTGATCCAATTCGCCATCCATAATCATGTTGAACCCTTTGATTGTTTCTTTAATGTCAACCAAAACTCCAGGGATACCCGTAAACTGCTCCGCTACGTGGAAAGGCTGTGAAAGGAAACGCTGTACACGACGTGCGCGGCCAACGGCCAGTTTATCATCTTCGGAAAGTTCCTCCATTCCAAGAATCGCAATGATATCCTGTAATTCCTTATAACGCTGTAAAAGCTCTTTTACTCTTTGCGCACAAGCATAGTGCTCTTTTCCAAGAATTGATTCGGTAAGGATTCGAGAAGTAGAATCCAATGGATCCACCGCTGGATAAATACCAAGCTCAGCAATTTTACGCGAAAGTACGGTTGTAGCATCCAAGTGGGCAAATGTTGTTGCCGGTGCTGGATCCGTAAGGTCATCAGCAGGTACGTAAACCGCCTGTACTGATGTAATGGAACCTCTTTTTGTTGAAGTAATACGCTCTTGCATTGCGCCCATCTCTGTTGCCAAAGTTGGTTGGTAACCTACCGCTGAAGGCATACGTCCAAGAAGTGCGGAAACCTCAGAACCTGCTTGTGTAAAACGGAAAATGTTATCTACGAAGAAAAGTACGTCCTTTCCTTGCCCTTCGCCAGCCCCGTCACGGAAATACTCAGCAATTGTAAGACCTGAAAGCGCCACACGTGCACGTGCTCCCGGTGGCTCGTTCATCTGTCCGAACACAAAAGTTGCTTTTGAGTCTTTCATCGCTTTTTTGTCAACTTTTGAAAGATCCCATCCGCCGTTTTCCATAGAGTGCATAAAATCGTCTCCGTATTTTATAATACCAGACTCAAGCATTTCACGAAGTAAGTCATTACCCTCACGAGTACGTTCACCTACACCGGCGAAAACGGAAAGACCACCGTGGCCTTTCGCAATATTGTTGATCAACTCTTGGATAAGTACCGTTTTACCTACACCGGCACCACCGAAAAGACCAATTTTACCACCTTTTGCATAAGGCTCAATAAGATCGATTACTTTAATACCTGTGAACAGCACTTCGGTAGAAGTTGAGAGATCTTCAAATTTTGGAGCTTCACGGTGAATTGGAAGCCCTTTATCGCCAGCTTTTGGCAAGTTTCCGATACCGTCAATAGCATCACCAATTACATTGAAAAGTCGGCCGTAAACATCATCGCCTATAGGCATTTGTATTGGCGCTCCGGTTGCAACGGCATCAACTCCACGGCTAAGACCGTCGGTTGAATCCATGGATATGGTACGAACCATATTTTCACCAATGTGCGATTGAACTTCAAGAACCAAAAGGTTTCCGTTGTTGTTTACCTCCAAGGAGTCATATATTTTTGGAAGTTCCGCGCCGCTATCAAACGCAACGTCAACTACCGGGCCAATAATCTGTGCAACTTTTCCTGTAACTTGTGACATGAGTAACTGTTTATTTTTTAGTTATCTAAGGGCGAAAATACCATCCCCGTTTTGAACGGTGCAAAGATAGTTTTTTCTGAATGAAATTTGCAATGGAAATGTTTAAAAAATTGAAGATTTTTAACCTAATGAGTCTAAGGTTTTTCAATGTTAATTTGAAATGATTTTGTCACACTGAGCTTAGTTTATTCTGAGTGTAGTCGAAGGAAAGTGCAAGCGAGGTCTTCGATAAGCTCAGACTGACATATAGAAGTAAACTACCTTGGGGCAAGCCCACGAGGCATTCGTAGGAAACAAACCTTTAATTTCGAGGCAAGCCTCCGGGTATTATACCCTTTGGCGGTGCCAATAAATTAACTTAATCGTTAAAAATAGAAAGTTTTGCCAGATATGAATTTTTATAATCAAGGCTTTTCACACAATCCACGGACTTCCTTTTTGAAAAACTCCATAATTTTTTTCTGAAGTGTATCGTTTTTGGAAATTATTCTTCCATCAATTTCAACAACTGGGGTAAGCTCGCCCATAGTTCCCGTTGCGAAAACACCGTCAGCATTGTAAAATTGGGAGAGGGTTATGTCTGCCTCGGCAATTTCTATATTGTGTTTTTTGCACATTTCTATAACTGAATTGCGAGTGATTCCCGGTAAGCAAGCGTGGCCAAAGGGGGTAAAAACCTTTCCGTTTTTCACCATAAAAAGATTACTGCCGTTCAGTTCCGCAATAAAACCGCGATCGTCCAGCATTAAACCTGCATCCTTTCCGGCTACGTTTGCCTGGATTTTTGCAATTATATTATTGAGCAAATTGTTGTGGTGTATTTTGCTGTCCAAAAATTGCGGCGCGTTTCTTCGCTGGCTGGTGCTTATTACTTTTATGCCGTGGTCGTTATCATACACAAGTGGTTTCCATTCTGCCAAAACAATAAGGCAGGAACCATTTTGGTTCAATCGTGGATCCAT
>JAGQYY010000038.1:15614-25317 GCA_020435825.1 Aequorivita sp. | reverse complement strand
GGCCAATTGGTTTTTGCTATCATCGTTTTTGTTGCGTTTGTTATTCTTATGGTTTTTAGTTACCGCGGCGATAGGAAACTTCATAAAAAACAGTATAAAGGCAGTATCTGGATATTGGTAGGATTTATTGTTTTTGTTTACCTGCTTCTGTTTATAAAAAATACCTTAAAGCATTAAGTTGTTTTCGTTGTAAATAAACTTTATTTACAACGAAAATTAAAATACCCACTAGTGGGTACTTTACAAAAGTTTCAATTTTTTATCTTTAAAAAATGTTTAATAGACTTTTGTTATCGATAGAATTGCCAATATAATTAGCAACCAAATAGTAACTATACGTGTGGAACGATCTTACATCCAATATATATAGCTTTTTTATAGGTGGGCTATTGTTTCTGTTTACCTATCATTTCATTATATACCTACAGTACCGAAAGAAATTCTATTTGTATTATTCGCTCTATACGCTAAGCCTTTCCCTATACCTGCTGGAATGGAACCTTGGCATTGGGCTTTCCAATCCGCTATTGTCATTTAAGCCCGTTTTACTGTACTTAAGCAATGGGTTTTATCTTTTTTTTATTAATGAGATACTACCGTTTAAGGATACCGACCCGAAATGGTACCGAATCATTAATACCATGGGCAAAATATGCCTTATTACCGCTGGTGCCATTTGGTCCATTTATTTTATGTTTGAGGATTGGCTAAAGCCCCAAATACTTTTTTTTAATATTACTACCTGCCTGTATATTGTCTTTGTGTTTAGGGTATTATACAAACTTATTACTCTTAAAACGGTTTATAGCAAATACATATTGATTGGAAGTTCCATATATTTTCTAGGTGCCTTTACCACTTTTACTATCAGCTTTTTTTTATCAATTAAGGAATTCAGCCAAGCCTACGGTTTTCAGCTTTTAAGTTTTACCGTAGTGGGTATTGCCATTGAAGCCTTGGTCTTTGCACTTATCATTGGATATAAAAACAAGGAAACGGAAAGTGCAAAAATCATGGCCCAACAAAATGAACAACTACAGAAACAAAAAGTAAACAACTTATTGAAAGAGCAGGAAATAAACATCATCAATGCTATGGTTGAAGGTCAAGAAAACGAAAGAAACCGCCTTGCCAGTGACCTGCATGATAATGTTGGCGCCACGCTCTCTGCCGCCAAGCTGCAATTTGACCATCTGTACAAAAACCGGCAATCCACAGCCCAATCTGATAAAATATTCGAAAAAACCGCACAGCTCTTGGAAGATGCCTATAAAGAGCTAAGAAACTTTGCACACATAAAAAACAATGGGGTTATTGCCAAGTACGGGCTTTTGCCCGCCGTGGAACGACTGGCAAAAACAACCAGCCTAGAAAATCTAAATATCGAGGTTCAACACTTTGGGTTGGACAAAAAACTTAACAACGAAAAAGAAATTGCTCTCTTTCGAGTAATACAGGAATTGACAAACAACATCATAAAACATGCCGATGCCACGGAAGCTTCCATTTCATTAACCTTAAGAGATGACATCCTCAACATTATAATTGAAGACAACGGAAAAGGATTTGTGCAGGCTACTACCGCCACATACAACCCAACCGGGATGGGTCTTAACAGCATTGAAAAAAGAATAGAGCGTATGGAAGGCACCCTAGAAATAGACAGCAGTTTAGGAAAAGGCACCAGTATAATTATAGAAATACCCGTATGATAACCGTAGCCATAGCAGAAGACCACCAAGCCTTAATTGACGGTATGGATTTACTGCTACAATTTGAAGATGGCATTAAAATAGTAGGAACCGCAAACGATGGCGACTCCTTATGGGAAATCGTGCAAAAAGTGCAGCCCAACGTAGTGATTACCGACATTAAAATGCCCAAAATGGATGGTATCGTGGTTACCAAACTTATAAAAAACCATTTTCCAGCTATTAAGGTTATTGGTTTTTCCATGTTTGAAGAGCCAGAGGCCGTTAAACAAATGGTACAGGCCGGGGCATCAGGATACCTTTCAAAAAGTTCGCCGTTAGAACAAATAATCGCCGCCATAAATACCGTAATGGAAGGCGGTTCCTATTTTGACCCGCTTTTGCATATAGACAACGCATCCCAACCGCAAACCGCAAACATACAATCGGTCCTAACCAAAAGCGAACAACAAATATTAAAATTGATAGGCGAAGGAAAAACAACCAGCGAAATTGCCGCACTAAGGTTTACCGCGGTCTCAACCGTAGAGAAACATCGCAAAAACATGCTCTACAAACTCAATCTTTCAGGCAAAGGCGAACTCTTGCGATATGCCATAGAAAAAAAATACAACTTTTAGCCAATCCATAAAAGGCATAGAACAACAAAAATACCCTTTAAAGGGTATTTTGTCAAATATGGATAATCGTTTACTTTGAAAAATGTTTGGATAAAAACGTTTTTTTTGATTTTTAAACGATGTGCAGATCGTTTTTATACCATTTAGTCCTAATTTATTAAAAAAGTCAAAAAAAAACAACTGAATTTCAATATTATACCATAAAAAAAGTGCTGTTCACAGCGCAATTTGACATTTTTAAAAGTTTATACACATTTATAAAAACCTTAACAAACAACCTAAAATTATGAAAAAACACAACCTCCTTCTAATCCTCGTCTTGTTGTGCACGACTATTAATTTTGCGCAAAACACAGACACTCCCTTCTCGGGCCCTAACCTTACAGAGCCTCATGCGCTTCTGTATGATTATACAATGCCAGAGGATAAAATCAAATCATTTAAAGAACGCTCCATAGGTATCATGTATATGCCAATCCCGCTATTCATCAATGAAATTAACGTTAGCCAGAACGGAAATACCATAGAACTAACCTCTGGAGACAACATCGTTAACGGTGGTATAGGATTGGTTGCAAACTACGATTTTAATAGTTCGGGAGTTGGTCTTGGCTATTTTATGTACGGTTCGTATCTCTTTGGAGACAAAATAGACGGATACGATGTTTTTGCGGCCTTTAAATGGGATTTCAAGATTGGGGATCCACTCACGACCAACTTTGAAGCTTCGCCAACCTTGGGCCTTGGCATAATAAGCCTTCACAACAAAGACCTGGATGCCAATTATGGAAACTCGTTTTATTTTTCAGGTGGGGCACGGTTAACCTATAGAATAAGCAATACGTTCTACATTGGCGGCGACGTATTGTTATCGCCAATTTTGTTCGACAAAGAAGGGCTGCTAGGACTTCATTTAGAAGAAGACCCTATAGATGATGTTGAAATAAAATACAAATCGCCTGTTACCATTAACTTTTCAATACGAGCAAACCTAAATTAAAAAACCGCAAAATTCAGCAATCATGAAAAAATTATATATTTTACTTTTCGCAATATGCGCAATATCACTTTTTAACTCATGCGATACGGAATCTGAGATTTCCTTTCTAGAATCTGCCGAAGATTTAGGTTTTACGGGATCGCAAGAAGATATCATCAATTTCTTATCGCAAGAAACTTACAACAGTTTATTGGAGTTGGGCATCCCCATAAACACCGGTAGCAATCCGCCCAATGTAGAAGGAGTCTTTCGTATGAGCCCCAATGTTCTGGAAAATTCAAATATTGTTGACGAGAGTTTTGAAATTGGACATCAATTCGCAGATCAAATATTATACTTTTCAAACCAAGACCAAGAAGAACTTTCAATAGACTATTCAGGAAGGCAGGTTGACGGAAACAATAATGTGATAAACACAGAGACCGGCCTAATATCGTATATCTCTGGAAATGGGAACAGCTTTACAGTTATCATTAAAATAGAAGCGACGAGTACGGACTCTTTCGGAAATCAAGTGATTACCGTTCAAGGAATTGTAATCTCTGGAACAATAACGGCAACAGGTATTCAGAATGCAAGAAAAGCCTTTGTCATTATTGAAAAAACCGGCGACGTTAACGATGAATTTATTGATGAAGGCGAAGGCCGTTTACTTAAAGATGAAGATGGATTCTCAAACAGGGAATAACCAATAAAACATACAATGAAAAAAAACATTCCATTTTTCCTGTTTTTAATTAGCGCCAGCCTATGCTTTGCCCAACAGCAAGGCACAGGCTTGCTCTTTGACGAGACAGGCTACGAAAGCATCCCAAAAAAAGCGAACAACGTTTCTTTTTTTGACGACCTTGCCGATGTAAAACGTGCATCCTTAAAGCAATATGTACCAACTGTAAAAAATCAAGGAGGCTACCAAACCTGTCTGGGTTGGTCCACAGGATATTACGGCAGAACCATTTTGGAGGCAAAACAACAAAACATTACCAATACTGAAGATATTGACGCTATAGCCTTTTCGCCAATATTTACCTACCTAAACGCAAAGGTAGTAGAAGACAATTACAATTGCAACAAAGGAGCCTTTATACACAAAGGAGCGCAATCGTTGGTAGAGGATGGCGCACCCTATTTTAGGGATTATTCCGAAGCCGAATTCTGTGACGATGCCATACCCGAAACGGTAGCCCAAAACGCATCAAACCACAAAATAAAAGACTTTAGAAGGCTCATTACCTACGATGCCGAACCTTTGGAAATTATAGACAACGTAAAACGGGCGTTGCACAACGGAAATCCAGTTATTGGTGGCTTTAAGTTTGAAAACACATTACTTGTAGCAAAAAACGTATACCTTTCGGACAATAGCCCTACCGGAAGCGGCCACGCCATGTGTGTTATTGGCTTTGACGATGAAAAATATGGTGGGGCATTCGAAATCGTAAATAGCTGGGGCACCAACTGGGGCAATAACGGCTATATATGGATGAAGTACGACGATTTTGTAAGACTCTGCATGTATGCCGTAGAACTCATACCCAACCCAAAACCCGAAGCCCAATACAGAACATTGGCTGGCGAACTGCGTATCGAACTTAAGGGAGGGCTGCCCATGCAAGTAGCAAAAGGAGACGGAACCTTTAAAAAAAGCGTACTAGGCTGGCAAGACGTTGTAAATGAGGAAGAAACCAACGAAAAAACCATTGGCGATTACCGGACCGTTAACCGCTACCCAAAAGAAACCCGCTACAGGATGTACGCAAAAGTAGATCAACCCGCATATGTATATGTTTTTGGAGCAGATAGCAGCGGCGAGAACGGTATTCTCTTCCCTCACGAGGGCAATGTTAGCACCTATATAGACCACGAAGGATCTGAGTTGGTGGTTCCCGGCGAAAAATATTTCTTCAGGCTTAACAAAGATGTGGCTTCAGATTATACCATCGTTATCTTTTCCCTAGAAAAAATTGATTACAACGAAGTACTGCAAAAATTGAATGAGCTGGAAGGCGAATTAACCGATAAGCTGTACCTCATATTCAATGAAAAATTAATCCCAAAGGAAACCATGACCCTTTCCGATAACCAAATGAAGTTCGACGCCAAGTTCAAAGAGGGCTCTGTAGCCATGTTGGTACTGGACATTAACCGTTCCTAATGAAAAAAATTTTTATACTTGTTATATTGGCACTTCAGTTTATGGTAAGCTGTAAAACAGCAACCGTAACCGCTCAGGAGGATGTACCGTTAGGATACCAAGACGTGGTAAAGGACGAGCCTGAAGACGAGCCCAAAAAACAAGTAGCTGCAATTTCATTAGAAGAACTATTGGGCAGTAAAAACTACACCGTATTGACCCATACAGACTCCTTGGCCATATCTAACATACAGCCTGTATTGATTGAGGGCACCACCGATGAATACGGCAGAACGCTGGAAGCCATAAAAACAGTTCACATTGCAGATGTTGGCTTCATGAATAGTTTACTGGACAATAAGAACTACGTTGCGATAATGGATACCTATTTTCTATTTAATCCAACAGTTCAATTTCAATTAAACCACAAAGAAGATCAATTGGTGTTGCTCTTCGATAAAGAAACGGGAACACTTGGCTTCGCTTCGCTTGAGGGACCAACGATATTAAAAATCTCAGAACCTTTGCAAAAAGAAATAACAAAGCTTTTGGGCGATTAAAAATTTAATTATGGACAAAAAAATACTACTTCTCTTATTTTGTGCCACGCTATCATTTTCGGCATATACACAAAACTATCAGGATGTCGTACTAGAAGCCAAAACCGAAAAAGAGCTTGATGACGTATGCAAAACTGCAATGCTGGGCTTTATGAGTACACCACGGGACATTGAAGATGCGGTAAACGGCATCCTAAAAACCGTGGGCATAAAAAATATAAAAGATGCCGCTTTTGTTTTGAAGGAATGCGACCAGATCAACAATGCCGTTGCTAAAAATATAAAAGACGACAACGGTAACGATGTGCGCTATGTACTGTACGATCCCAATCTATTGCAAAATGTTGTGGACAAGACCAACGACACGTGGGCTGCCAAGTTTATATTGGCCCATGAAATAGGCCACCATATGCTTGGGCACAGCCTTAACAATGGCAAAAGCAACCATAAGTACGAGCTCGATGCCGATTTTTGGGCAGGAAGGGCATTGGGGATGATGG
The DNA here is from genome assembly GCA_020435825.1 of Aequorivita sp. Lineage (GTDB taxonomy): Bacteria > Bacteroidota > Bacteroidia > Flavobacteriales > Flavobacteriaceae > Aequorivita. The sequence continues at coordinate 18,791 of JAGQYY010000038.1, read as the reverse complement.
GTGCCACCGAAGAAGAAACACTTTCAGCTACCAATATCCTACCCGAAAACGCATCATCATCACACCCCGCACGGGCCGATCGCCGGGCAAAAGCAAGGGAAGGATGGAATTCTGAAGAACGAACAAAAATCATTAAGGTACGCGATGAGGATATTAACGAAATTGCCAAAACAATTGTGAGTGATGTAAACACCAATCTAAAGGAAAAAGCATCGTATATGACCCAAGAAGATTTCAGCAAAAACCTAAAGGCCTTAAACTATGCCAGAACCGAGTATTACAAAGGTTATACAGAAGACATTAGGTACTTAGAAGCAATTTGCCTTACCGGAATGAACAAAAACGAAGAAGCCATAAACGCCTATATCAACTACCTGAGCATCGAAAATCTGGACAACAAAAGCAGGGTAAAACAAATTGTTTCATTTTATGTCGCCTCCAATACCAATAAATCTTCCTTTTTTCAAAATCCAGATGTAATTTACCAAATCTGCAAGGAATATTTCGATACCGAAAAATACGAAGAAGCCATAAACTACGGCCAGCAATTTCAGCAGTTTAGCAACTCCGAAAAAGATAAAGAACGAATCTCCGAAATCAACCAGATTATAGGAAGAAGCGAGTACAACAGGATAATGATGGACGATGGGGCCAACCTAGAAAGGGGCTATCAAGCCTTTAAAAACCAAGACTACAGCAAAGCGTTTGAGCTTTTATCAAAAGGGGTGGAATCCAACGACGATAAATCTGAACTCATGGTAGGGCAAATGTATTTTTATGGTTGGGGAACCACCAAAAATACAGACAAAGCTTTTGAGCTGCTCCTTAAATCCTGCCAAAAAGGAAATGCCGATGCGCAATACATCGTGGGTACGATGTACAACGATGGCATTAGCGCATCCAGAGATACCGAAAAAGCAAAATATTGGTGGGGAAAAGCTTCCAGCCAAGGCCACACGCAAGCTACCTCGAACCTAGATGCCCTTAATAGGGAAATTGCAAAACGTGAGGCCGAAAACAACAAACCTATTATAGAAGAGAAAAAAGTAGAACGGGAGGAAACAGATGCCGAAAAAATGGCCATGAACATAACCAATGGCGACTCCTACTTTAACAACGGCATGTATGCCGACGCCTACGAAAACTTTATTCTTGCCGCCAGAAAAGGAAATGCCTATGCGCAGGAAAAAGTTGCCTGGATGCTCTATAAGGGAAAGGGTATTTCAAAAAATAAAAACGAAGGGATAGAATGGTGGCGAAAAGCCGCAAAGCAAGGCAACGTAGATGCCATAAACATCCTTACGCGATTGGGTGAATGGTAATTTTGCCACGAACCTTTAAAAAAAGTACGTGGATAAACTAAAGGAAATGATAACCAACATAAACTCTACTTGGGGTAGGCGGTTTGATATATTCATACAGGTCTTAATTATCCTTTCCTTAATAAGCCTTTCAATCGAAACCCTCCCAAACCTAGATCCTGTTGCCAAACAAGGGCTTCTTTATTTTGAATGGTTCTGTATCGTTGTTTTTACCTTAGAATACATCTTGCGGATCTTTTATGCCAAAAACAAACTGAAATACATCTTCAGCTTTTACGGGATTATTGACTTTTTGGCCATTTTCCCCTTTTATGTTTCGTATGGTATCGATTTAAGAAGCGTTCGTATATTCAGGATTTTCCGTTTGTTCAGATTATTTAAATTGGTTCGGTACAACAAAGCCCTTAAACATTTTAAAAAAGCCGCAAAAGATGCGCGGGAGGAAATCATTCTTTTTTTAATGATAACCGCAATCTTGTTATACCTTTCGGCAACGGGCATCTATTTTTTTGAGCACGAGGCACAGCCCGATAAGTTCTCTTCTGTTTTTGAAAGCCTTTGGTGGGCAATTTCAACACTAACAACCGTTGGCTATGGAGATGTGTTCCCTATTACCACAGGAGGCAAAATATTCACTTTTTGTATTTTAATCGTTGGGCTGGGCATTGTTACGGTGCCGGCAGGTATTGTGGCTTCGGCACTATCAAACACCGCTAAGGAAAGAAAGAACAATGAAGAAGATACAGACTAAAAAACAGTTGCTCTTCAGGGATGCTTTTCTCTGTTTGTGCATGGCCTTGCTGTTTATCTTTGCCATATCGTACCTTGTGCTAAACCTATCCATTTTTAATCCATTTACGGGCGCTTTTAAGGACTTCAGCTTTTTGGATCTTTATTATTCTGAAAAAATGGCAAGCCTAAAGCCGTCCAAAGATGTTGTTCTGGTAAATGTTGAACATGCCGATAGATTCCAGATACAGGAGCTCATGGCCCACGTACAAAAACAAAAGCCCAAGGTTATTGGGATGGATATTATCTTTAAGGACAAAAAAGACCCTTTTGTAGATTCACTACTTCAGCTACAGCTAAACAAACCCAATGTAATTACCGCAAAAGCCTTTGTTGAAAACAGTTGGGACTATGATTTTTCAAACACAAAAAGAGACATAGACAAAACAGGTTATACCAACCTCAACTTTCAGTCCACAGACAACGTTATCCGCAAGTTTCAAGGCTATAAGCGTATAGACGATACGCTGCACACTTCCTTGGCAACCACAATGGTTGGCCTGTTTAAAAATGGAGGCTGGCCTTCGGCAAAACTGCAAAAAAAACTGGAAAAAGAAGGTACCATAGATTTTATCGGCAATATGGATTCGTTTATAACCTTTTCATTGGCTGAATGCATGGAGGCAGAGCAAATTCCCGCAATGCAAGGCAAGATAGTCTTGTTGGGTTATTTGGGCGACCCGCACGGAAGCCCCACGGATATAGAAGATAAATTCTTTACGCCCCTTAACCCCGTTAGTGCCGGAAAAAGCGTGCCAGATATGTTTGGGTCGGTCATACACGCAAATATTATTGAAATGATGCTTACGGACACGTATTTTTATTCGATTCCTAAATGGATACTCCTAATAAGCTCCCTTATCCTAGCATATTTTGGATTGGCCTTTTTTATGTGGTACAACCGTAAAAGCCCTGCCAGTTATGCCCTGATAAAAAAAGTAACACAGCTATCGCTTACCGTATTGCTTTTGTGGTTTTCCCTATGGCTGTACAAACACAAAATAAACTTTGCGCCCGAACTCGTTATAGCATTTTTGGTTGTAAGCGTAGAGTTTATAGGTTTATA
>JAGQYY010000038.1:14055-15515 GCA_020435825.1 Aequorivita sp. | reverse complement strand
AAACAATAAAGGCGACGTTTTTGAAATAAATGCTCCTGGAAACTATACCGTGGCAGCCATAGCAAACCATAAAAAGACTGCGGAAGAAGAAAATTTCTCAAGTCAATATTTCTCGTATGTTTGGAGGCAAATGAGCAGTAAAAGCGCCACAAAAACCCACACAGGAAATATATACAGAGATGCCTTTTTAAACGTGCTAATACTGCCCGTAGACAGTGCATCGGTATACAAAAACGAAGTGGTTTTTACTTGGGAAAAACTAAAGAATACCGACCAATATTATTTTTTCCTGAAAAACAAAGAGACCAAAACGGTCTCGAAAATGAAAGTAAACGGAAACAGCCTAACACTCTATCCCGGAAGCAATTTGCTGCAAAAAGGAAATACCTATTATTGGGGCATCGCAACCATCGAATACCCCGATTTTACCAAGATAAAAATGAACCAATTGAATTATTTAAACGAAGAACAGTTTAAAAGCAAAAAAGAAGAATTCGCAAAAATCATTGAAAGCTTAAAAGCAATGGGCTTCACAAACGCCGAAATAGAAGCGCAGATGTGCCAATACCGCAAGCTCTGTTTTTATTGAACAAAACCTTTTTACTGCCCATAATTTCACTCAATCTCAATAAAAAAAGCCCTGAAACAAAATTCAGGGCTTTTCCTCTTTGTGTGTTTGCTATGCTTTAATTTACCACTGGCAAGTTGCTGTAATTTTTTGAGTAGAACAACATTTGCTCGGCAAACGTCTTTGGCTGCTCTATTGTGAAACTTTCAATCTCACCATTATCATTCATCTTAGGAACTAACACAGGATTCACAAATCCGCTATAAGGTGCAGATGTAAATTGCTTGTTGCGCTCTAGGATTTCGGCATGCAACGTTGGGTCAACTTTTACGCCGTAAGTTTCAACCAAATGTTCTACCGCTGCATAATCGCCTTCGCTTTTGATGCGTTGTGTTTCTCGAAGCAATTGACCGAACAAGTCATGAAGTTTTTCGTAATCGTTAATGTTATAATAGGTTTTTCCGTCTCGGGTAATCTTTTCGATAACGTTATCGGCCTTTCCTTTTTCAAAAACCCATGCCGAAACCCATTGGCGGTTACGCATATGTGCCTCTTCAACGTCATCTCCTAAATTTAAACGGATCAACTGTGTCATCAAACCATTACGGATATAACCATCATAAGCTGCCATTCCCACTTTTTTCCAATCGTCAACCAAGCCCAATTCCTGTAGTTTTGGACTGTACAAATAGTAAAGGCCAACCAAATCGGCACGGCCTTCTTCCAAAGTGGAAGCGTAATTTTTAAGCGTTTCTTTAGTTTCACCTACACCTGGATTCAATTGTCCCGATGCGTGGCCTATCACTTCGTGAAGAGCGGTGTGCAGTTTATCAGCAAGTTTTCCATATTTTTCTTCCAGTTCCAATTCAGTGGAATCGTTTACAAATTCTTT
>JAGQYY010000038.1:0-13955 GCA_020435825.1 Aequorivita sp. | reverse complement strand
GTTTGGCCCGTAAAAGTTTACCGCACTTTCAGCAACGTTGTCCACACCTTTTGCCTGGTTAACCTTTTTTGAATCCATATCGTTGAAGATTACCTCAAAAGCTTCGCCTTCCAATGCGGTATTGGTATCTGTTAAAAGCTGTTTTAAATATTCCGAAGAAAATTCAGGCTTTAATTTATCATTGGAATAGTGATGGTGAATACCATTGCTAAACCATACTCTTTTCAAGTATATTTCAAAATTTTTCCAGTCATCCGTAGTTTTATCACCCTTATAATTGGCATAAACGTTTTCCAAAGCCTTTCTTATCGTTAGGTTATAACGGTAGTTTTGGTCCCACATAATATCCCGTCCTTCCAAACCTGCTTGGGAAAGATAATAAACAAGTTTTTGCTCTTTTAGGGAGAGCTTGTCCCAGCCGGGAATTTGGTAACGCAATACTTTTACGTCGCCAAAAGTTTCCACGTTGTAATCAAATTCGGCGGATGTTGTATTTTCAACTTGAGCTACATCTTTTTCCGGCTTATTATCCTTACACGAAAAAAAGAGCAAACCGCTCATTGCCATTGCAATAAAAAAGGTTTTCTTCATTTTAAAAAAAATTTAGGTTTCCGCAAATGTACTAAAATAATGTTCGTGATAAATGCGCATCAAAATTTGGAAAAATTCGAAAGATTTCAATTTCAAAGGCATCAATGAATTTTCACTATCTTAGCAACACCAATCAACACCCACGACCAAATGAAAATTTTAAAGTACTTGTTTTTTCTTCTCCTTATTATAGTTATTGGCAGCGCCATCTATTTTGGAACTAAAGATGGAACCTATGACATTCAGGATATTATGGTAATCAACGCGCCGCCGGAAGTGGTTTTCAATAAAGTGAACAATTATAAAAGTTGGGAAAAATGGGGGCCTTGGAAAAAGGAGGATTCCACGATTACATTTACATATGCCGAAAAGACCGTTGGTGAAGGTGCCTCCTATTCTTGGGATGGAGAAATGAGCGGTTCTATGACTACTACGAAAGTAATTCCGAATAAAGAAATAGAGCAGGATTTAACGCTAAATACTCCTGGTGGCGAAAGAAATCCGAAGGTTTATTGGACGTTTGAGGAAGTGGACGGCGGAACCAAAGTAACTTGGGGAATGAAGGGGGAGCACACACTGATTGACAAAGCATATTATTCTTTGAGCGGAATGGACTTTGATGCTGAAATGCACAAAATGAACAAAGCTGGACTTGAAGGAATCGCCACCGAAGTAGCCGAAGATATGAAGCGATATTCCATAAACGTTGATGGTGTAACCCAATACGGTGGTGGATATTATATGTACACAACTTCAGTAGCGAAACTGGACGAGCTCGATGAAAAAATGAAACCGATGATGGATGTGGTTATGGGGTTCATTGCAAAGAACAACCTAAATATGGCCGGAAAGCCATTCACTATTTACAATGAAATTGACAGCGCAAACGGAACGGTTATCTTTTCAACAGGTGTTCCTGTAAAAGAACAAGTAATTACACCCGAAGGAAGCCCTGTGGTTTGTGGGTTTATGGAGCCAGTATCGGCTGTAAAAACTTTATTAAAAGGAAATTATGACCACCTTCCCGAGGCTTATACAAAAGGAAGGCAATATATAGAGAAGAACGGTCTCCAAATTGATCCAAACGGAAAAATGTTTGAGGTTTATATGACCGACCCAGAAACAACTCCAAATCCCGCAGCGTGGTTGACGGAAGTTTACATTCCTATAATTATAGCACCAGAACCCGTTGAATAAGGCATTTAGATGAAGCAATTGGCACTCGTTTTTATAGGTGGAGGTTTTGGAAGCACTCTTAGATATGTGTTTTCAAAATATTTGAATAATTATGAAACTGGCATTCCCTACGGTACTTTTGTCGCGAATATATTGGGAAGTTTATTGATAGGAATTATTCTCGGGCTCGCATTAAAGAACGAAACCCTTTCCCAAAACACAGTTTTATTTCTTGCTACTGGCTTCTGTGGTGGATTTACAACCTTCTCAACTTTTGCCTATGAAAACCACGTTTTTTTGAAAAGTGGCGATTTTATGTCCTTTGCGCTTTATACCATTGCAAGTTTTGTAGTGGGTTTTGCAATGGTCTTTTTGGGAATGTGGCTCGTGAAGTATTTTTAATGTTTTCCAAAATCCATCACTCCCGCTTCTATTCTAATTAATAAATCGTTCTCTTTTGGTGGAATTGGGCAAGAAAAGCGAGCACTGTATGCACAGTATGGATTATATGCCTTATTGAAATCTATAATAATTGTATCTCCTTCCGGAATTCGCTGGTCCAAAAATCTGCCGCCGCCGTAGGAACCGTCCCCGCTGGTTAAATCTGTAAAGGGAAGGAACAAATAATCTTCATAACCCGGTTCATCGTATGGTTGTGTGCTCTTAAAAAGGCTTAACACAAAATCTTTTCCATCTAATGAAAAATGGGCTTCGCCATATTTTACATATTCAGGTGTTCGCGAAGTGGTTGTTGGCATCAAAAAAGGTTTTTCATCTGGGGTGCGAACAAATTTGGCTTCCACAATAAATTTTTCATTGATTGGATAGAATTCCAACCCGTGAAAATTTTTAAAATCCTCCGGATCCAAAATCGTTGTTTCTGGATTGCTGAATTCTTCATTCAGTTTCATTTGTTCAGCCTTGCTTTCAGAAATAAACGTTTCGTCCTGTGCCGAAATAACAGAGCAGCAAAATAAAAAAGAAAGGATAAAAAAGTATTTCATAATCGTCGCTTTTGGTAAAAATAGAAAAGAATTCCATACTTCATAAATATTTCTAATTTTAGGCAAAAATTAAATAATGAAGAAATTTCCTTTTACCGCAATTATATTTTTCATAAGCTCGCAATTTCTGTTTTCACAACATATTGATATTGACAAAAAAGCGCTTTCATTTTTGGCCTCACAGGAAAAAGTGAATGTTGTCTTCGTAAAAGATTCATTATTGATGATTGATGATTTGTACGAAATGGAATTTATTCAAAAAATGAGGCAAAAAATTACAGACAAAACAACCGCTGAAGACGCAAATAATTGGATTATAGACTATAATGAAAACAAAAATGAAACTTGGACTTTAGCCTTTTTAAACCAATTAAATGAAAAAATTGGAGAAGATAAGAACGTTATAGTTTTTTTAATGAATGAAACAGAAGCCCATTATACAATGCAAGTTAAACCGACTTGGATGTATTTTGGTTATGACGCGGGAATTATGGACAGACCTGCAAAGGTTACTCTTAAAATTGATTTTTATGAAAACAAAAGTCCAAATAGCTTTATTTTTTCCACAGAAATAAGTAGAGCAATGGCAAAATATAATAGAGAAGATGGAGATGGCGAAGGAGCTGGCCCCAGTTTAAATAGAATGCGAAAAGCCTTCGAAATGGCAGGTTATAAGCTTGCTAAATCTTTAGAAAGAGTTTTGGATTAGTATTTAAAAAAAATTGCGCAACTATTTTTTTTCACTACATTTGGTTTCCAAATAAACAAAAAATGAAAAACAGAACATACACCTGCCCAAAGACACAGGTCATTTCAGCACTGAAGTGCCGGCGATGTATGTATTGATTATAGAGAAATAAATTTATTCAATATAAAAACGTCCCGGCCAAAACCGGGACGTTTTACTTTTATAGCACCAACCAACGATGAAAAAGATTTACACCAATTATTTGGCAAATTTCCGCGGACTTTCCCGCGAAATATGGCTATTGTCCTTGGTGACCTTCGTCAATCGTGCTGGGGCGATGGTGATTCCTTTTTTATCGTTATATCTAATTAATGTTGAAGGGTTCACACTGCCACAAGTAGGATGGATTATGTCCTGTTTTGGCTTAGGTTCTTTGGCAGGAACATTTATTGGTGGCAAATTGACTGATACCATTGGTTTTTATAAAGTTATTCTTGGCAGTCTATTTTTGGGAGGAATTGGTTTTATTTTACTTCAATTTATAAATACCTTTTACGGTTTTTGCATTGGTATTTTTATTTTAACAATGATGGCAGATGCGGGTCGTCCGGCAATATTTGTGGCTGCAGATACATATAGCAAACCCGGAAATACCACCCGAAGCATTACGCTTATTAGGCTGGCCATTAATTTAGGCTTTTCAATAGGTCCTTTAGTTGGAGGATTGATTATTGCTCATATAAACTACACTTCATTGTTTTGGATTGATGGCTTGACCTGTATGCTTGCATCTTTGGGAGTTTTTCTTCTTTTAAAACCGAAAAAACAAAAAGACACAAATGTTGAAAAAACCATTTTAATAAAAGAAGGAGTCCCCCCATATTTAAACAAACTATTTATATTGTTTTTCATCATAATGGTGGCGAACAGTCTAGCCTTTGTTCAATATTTTTCGGTGATGCCAGTTTATTATGAAAAGGCACATTTCCTTTCTGAGGATATTATTGGGTGGCTTCTCTTTATAAATGGTGCCACAATAGTTATTTTTGAAATGCCGCTAATTGGATGGCTGGACCGAAAGAAAATTTCAAAAACCATGGCCACGTTTTGGGGGATTTTCTTTTTGGGGCTCAGTTTTTTAGTCTTGAATTTTACGAGTTGGAACGGAATATTGGTCATTGCCATGTTTTTGATGACTTTGGGAGAAATGATTGGTTTTCCTTTTTCAAATGCACTAGCCTTGGAAATGGCACCAAAAGGAAGAAAAGGGAGCTATATGGCTTTTTATAGTATGAGCTTCAGTTTTGCACATTTAATTGGGCACAATGGAGGCATGAATATGGTGAATCGTTTTGGCTATTTCAGCACTTGGACCATTTTCTCGATATTCCTTTTGTTTGTTGCAGGCCTTACCATTTGGCTATATTTTTTATTGAAAAAGTCTGAAACTAAGGACATTTAATTTATTTCACAGGCTTCAAGATATTGTTTTTCACAACATGCGAAAGCACAATCTGCGTCTTGGTTTCGCCATAAACAATAAGCTGATCTATGAAAGTCTCTAAGTGTTTTTGGTTTTTCAAAACTACTTCCATAACAATATTTTCGTTTCCGGTAATGCGGTAGCAGTTCAATACCTCTTCATAAGTTTTTACAATTTCAAGAAAAGGTTTCAACTTACCCATGAAAGCACGAAGTGTAATGATAGCCTTAAATTGATAGCCAGCTTCAAAAGGTGATACAACTGTGAAATAGCCATTGATAACTCCAGAATCTTCCATTTTCTTTATACGTTCTGAAACTGCGGGAGAGCTAATGCCCACCTGTCTGCCTATTTCGGTATTGGGCTGACGGGCATTTTTTTGAAGACAATTTAGAATTTTCCAATTTAACAAATCTACACTCATAATTAAAGTTAAATTTAAATTTAAGGTATTATTTAAAGCAAATATATCAATTTACTTTAAAATCGATTGTGAAAAACCATTGCTTGTACTTAAATTTGATTCGCTAAAAAAAAAAGAAAATGTCGCCCCATTCATATAGAAACTACCCACATTCAGCTATATATATGAAATCTTTGGAAATATTCTCTTTATCAAGGAATATTGCAAGCTATTTGAGTCATGAACTTTCGCACCTCCAAAGTAATGGAAAAGAAGACCCGAATATTTATTTCACAGGTGATATTGTACAGCAATCGGTTTCTTTGGCTCCCCAAATACTCAAAGCGGAAAACCAGCTTTTTTCTGAGGAAAAACACAAGTATGCTGCTTCGGTAGTGCGCCTTTCAAATTTACTCTATAAAAATTGTGAACGCTTGGAGAGAATAAATAGTAATGGAAAGGATTTTCTACCGTTGCTTCGCAAAGAACTTAAAAAATTCAGGAAACTTCAGCATACTTGGATGTTGACTCTTTGATTGTCAAAATTCCATTGCTATGTTATAGCAAAAATTGTTTTAAAAAGATTAAAATTAGCAAGATAGATGGGCATCAAAATTCATCTTATCAATCTTACTGATTTTTAGCTTGTACTAAAGTCTTTTTTTACATATTTCTTCTATATTGCCCTCCTACTTCAAACAATGCCTCGGTAACTTGCCCTAAAGAGCAAACTTTTGTGGCTTCCATTAACTCCTCAAACATGTTCTTATTGTGAATTGCCGCAAATTTTACTTTTTCAATAGAAGAAAGTGCTTTATCACTATATACCTTATGAAGGTTTTGAAGTGTTTCAATCTGAACTTGCTTTTCTTCCTCAGTAGCACGAATTACCTCTGCGGGAAGAACTGTTGGCGACCCCTTGCTGCTTAAAAAAGTATTTACACCAATAATCGGGAAATCTCCATTGTGTTTCAAGGTTTCGTAATATAAACTCTCTTCCTGTATTTTACTGCGTTGATACATGGTCTCCATAGCGCCTAAAACTCCTCCGCGCTCCGTAATACTATCGAATTCTTTTAAAACCGCTTCTTCAACAAGATCTGTCAGTTCTTCAATAATGAATGAACCTTGAATTGGGTTTTCATTTTTGGCAAGTCCGAGTTCTTTATTTATTATCAATTGAATTGCCATCGCACGACGCACACTTTCTTCCGTTGGAGTAGTGATTGCTTCATCATAAGCATTAGTGTGTAAAGAATTACAATTGTCATAAATAGCATATAAGGCCTGAAGTGTAGTACGAATATCATTAAAATCAATTTCCTGAGCATGAAGGGAACGTCCAGAAGTCTGAATATGGTATTTCAACATTTGTGCCCTTGAATTGGCTCCATACTTTTCCTTTAATGCCTTTGCCCAAATCTTTCGAGCCACTCTCCCAATCACAGCATATTCAGGGTCTATACCATTACTGAAGAAAAAAGAAAGATTTGGGCCAAATTCGTTGATATCCATTCCACGGCTCAAATAATATTCCACATAGGTGAAGCCGTTTGCCAATGTAAAAGCCAATTGCGTAATCGGGTTTGCTCCAGCCTCTGCAATATGGTAACCACTGATTGAAACCGAATAAAAATTTCTAACATTTTTCTCTATAAAATATTCTTGTACGTCGCCCATCAGCCTTAAGGCAAATTCTGTTGAAAATATACAGGTGTTTTGTGCTTGGTCTTCTTTCAAAATATCTGCTTGAACCGTACCGCGAACCTGCTGCAGTGTTTCGGATTTAATTTTGTTGTAAACATCAGCCTTCAAAACTTGATCCCCTGTAACTCCAAGCAGCATCAACCCTAAACCGTTGTTGCTCTCGGGCAATTCTCCGTGATATTTTGGGCGTTCAATTCCTTTCTCCTTGTAAATTTTGCTTATTTTCTTTTCAACCTCATCTCCTAGACCGTTTTCGATTATATATTTTTCACAATTTTGGTCAATAGCCGCATTCATAAAGAAACCAAGCAATATAGGAGCAGGTCCATTTATGGTCATACTTACCGAAGTCATTGGGTGACTCAGATCAAAGCCGGAATAAAGTTTTTTGGCGTCGTCCAAACAACAAATGGAAACTCCTGCATTCCCAATTTTTCCATATATATCGGGGCGAAGATCTGGATCATTTCCGTATAACGTTACACTGTCAAAAGCCGTGGAAAGCCGCTTAGCGGGCAAACCCATACTTACATAGTGAAAACGACGATTGGTTCGTTCTGGGCCTCCTTCGCCAGCAAACATTCTGGCTGGATCTTCTCCAGTTCTTTTGAAAGGATAAAGACCAGAAGTATAAGGAAATTCTCCAGGAACATTTTCCTGAAGTGTCCAATTCAAAATATCGCCCCAAGCTTGATACTTTGGCAATGCAACTTTTGGAATCTGCGTATGCGAAAGTGATTCGGTATGTGTCTCAATATTTATTTCTTTACCTCTAACTTTAAAACTATAAACTTGGTTTTTGTACTTGCTTACTTTTTTATCCCAGCTTATAATTATTTCCCAGTTGTAAGGATCTAAGTTTAACTTTTCACGGTCAAATTCAGCAAGTAACAATTTCAACAAATCCTTATTTTTTTCTGAATTGACAATCGATTCAGAAACAATTCCAGTTTTATCGATTTCAGGTTTTTTCCCTGAAATGGATTCCATCGTTTTAAAGATTCCGTAAAGTTTCTGCGCAACTTCAGCTTGTTCAGAGGCCTTTTTATCATACCCTCTATTATTTTCCGAAATTTCTGAAAGATAGCGTGTGCGTGAAGGTGGAATCACAAAAACCTTTTCCTCCATTTCTTCAGGAACGAGCAAATCGCTTTTTAGGGCTGCATTGGTTTTTTCAACAATTTTTTCCATCACAGCTTTGTAGAGCTTATTCATACCCGGATCATTGAATTGGGAAGCGATCGTACCATAAACAGGCAGTTCGTCCTGCGGTGTTTCCCAAAGAAGGTGATTGCGCACGTACTGTTTTTTCACATCGCGCAAAGCATCTAAGGCTCCTCGTTTATCAAATTTGTTTATGGCTACCAAATCTGCAAAATCAAGCATGTCAATTTTTTCAAGTTGGGTAGCGGCACCAAATTCAGGGGTCATTACATATAATGAAACATCGCTGTGTTCCAAAATTTCAGTGTCACTTTGCCCAATTCCTGAAGTTTCAAGAACAATAAGGTCATATTCTGCAGCTTTTAAAACCTGAATGGCTTCCGAGACATATTTTGAAAGAGCAAGATTGCTTTGGCGTGTTGCCAAGCTTCGCATATAAACTCTCGGCGAATTAATGGCATTCATCCGGATCCGATCACCCAACAAAGCTCCTCCCGTTTTTCTTTTTGATGGATCTACGGAAACAATCCCAATGGTTTTTTGGGGAAAATCTATTAAAAACCGACGTACCAATTCATCCACCAAAGAAGACTTTCCTGCACCGCCGGTTCCGGTAATTCCCAAAACTGGGATTGTATTTTTTTTGTTTTTAATATGAATTTCATCAAGCGTTTCTTTTGCAACTTCAGGAAAATTTTCAGCAGAAGAAATAATTCTAGCAATGGCGCCATTTTCCTTTTTAGAAAGTTTTGTAAGCTCACCATTTAAAACATCACCTATAGCAAAATCAGATTGTTCCACCAAATTGTTTATCATTCCCTGAAGTCCAAGCTCTCTTCCATCATCTGGTGTATAAATACGCGTAATGCCATAATCCATCAAATCTTTTATTTCCGATGGAAGGATAACGCCTCCGCCACCACCGAATATTTTAATATGGCCAGCACCCTTTTCTTGCAAAAGATCATACATATATTTAAAATATTCATTGTGGCCTCCTTGATATGATGTTAGTGCAATCGCATTGGCGTCTTCTTGAATGGCGGTATTCACAACTTCTTCCACACTCCGATCGTGCCCCAAGTGAATCACCTCAACCCCCGTGGACTGTATAATACGGCGCATTATATTTATTGCTGCGTCATGACCATCAAAAAGAGATGCCGCCGTAACAATGCGAACTTTATGTTTTGGTTTATAAGGATTTATCTGCTGCATAGTTTGTATTACATGGATTTATGAAATGCAAATTTAGTTAAAACGTAACGAACATAATACTTTAGCCCAATAATGATATTATAAATATTTAAAAAAAGTATTGCATTGGTTTAATATTTTTGTATCTTGCGGCATCAATATTAAACAATTTAAAATTTAACATTATGAAAAAAATTTACGTTCTAGCACTTCTTATGGGTGCATTTAGTTTTTCATCAAACGCTCAAACTGAGTTAACTGATGACTTTGAATCTTATAACCTAGGGCCTCTTGCCGCACAAGCCCCCCATTGGAGAACTTGGTCTGGTGTGGATGGTGGAGCAGATGACGCAAATGTGACCGATGACGAAGCTAGTTCTGGTGCTCAATCATTATTGATCAGCGATAACGTGCTTTCTGATATGATTCTTCTTGTTCCATCGGCGCCAATCTCTGGCACATATTCTATCCAATGGTATTCTTACATCCCAGCAGGTAAATCCGGATATTTCAATATGCAGGCTGCCCTTACACCGGAAGGTTCTGCTTGGACTCAAGCATTAATGGGCGGAAACGTTTATTTTAACTGTAAAGATGATGGTACCGGGAATGGAGGAAACACTCCAGGCGAAGGTGGTGTTACTGGTCAAATTGATTGTTCTTCTTATGATCAAGTTTTTAACTATCCTGAAGATGAGTGGTTTAAAGTTACTTGTATTTACAATATAGATAGCCAAACTTGGGATATGTTAATTAACGATAACCCAGCTGTTTCTGCTTATCCTTTTGAATTTGGACCTCAAGTATTTATTGAATTGGCTGGTCTTGATTTCTACTCTGCCAGTTCAAATAATATTATGTATGTTGATGATGTTACTCTTTATAATGGCGATATCACAATTGGAGTTGATGAATTTTCTGCAGACAAATTCTCTGTATATCCAAACCCAGTTAAAGATATGCTAAACATTAAATCTAGCGTTGCCGTGGATAACGTTACTGTATATGACCTTCTTGGCAAAGTAGTTCTTCAGGAAAATCCTGGAAAAATTTCTCCAGCCATCAATGTTAGCAACCTTGCTTCTGGATCTTACTTAGTTAAGGTAACTATTGGAGATTCTTCCAAAACAGTTAAAGTTCTTAAATAAGATATTCTAAAATCTTTTTTACCAAAAGGCCCTTCATTATTGAAAGGCCTTTTTTATATTTGAAAAAATTAAAATTTCAAACCTATGGGGTTCAAAAAAATATTTTTATTCTGTTCAATTTTTACTCTTATTTCCTGTGCGGAATTACAACAAGTGGTCGATACGCTCCCCAATCAAACTGGGATTGGCATGGATCCCACAATGATTGGAAATGGTTTACGCCAAGCACTGGATTTTGGGATAGACAAGCAGGTAACCAAACTTACCCAAAAAGATGGTTTTTATAAAAATCAATTGGTTAAAATTATGTTGCCCCAAGAATTGCAGAAAGTAGATCAAACACTGCGTGATATTGGTTTAGGCAGTTTGGCAGATGAGGGCTTAAAGGTGCTCAATCGTGCCGCAGAAGATGCCGTAAAAGAAGCTACGCCCATATTTGTTAGCGCAGTAAAAAACATAACTTTCACAGACGCAAAGAATATTCTTTTAGGTCCTGATAATGCAGCCACAAATTATTTGGAACAACGCACCAATAATGCACTTTATTCTAAGTTCAATCCGGTTATCAAAAACTCATTTTCTAAAGTAGGCGCCGATCAGATTTGGAGTAATATAATTACAAAATATAACTCCGTGCCTTTTGTAACCAAAGTTAACCCAGACCTAACCGATTATGTTACCAATGAAGCACTCAAAGGTGTTTATAAAATGATAAGTGTTGAAGAAAAAGACATTCGCAACAATTTTTCTGCGCGAACTACAACATTGTTAAAACAAGTTTTTGCTTTACAGGACTAATTAATTTTTAGTTCTTCAACATAAGTATCCTAAATTACAATAGATTTATAAAACCATTAACCTTGCTTTAATATTAACTTTTGTTTTTCTAAAGTATCTTTGTTCCAACAATATAGCGTTAGAAATGATACGTTGGTTCAGAAAAAAATCCAGAATTGAAAAACTGAAAGAAAGATATACTTCTCTTATGAAGCGATCTTATGAAACAGCATTAAAGGATACTGATAAAAGTGAAAAAATTCACCATCAAGCCGATAAGCTTTTTCAAGAAATAAAATACCTTTCTCTTCAACGAAATGATAAGTAATACTTTTTATTGGTGAAGTGTTCTGAAATAATCTAAAGCTTTTACCAATCTACTTCCATACCAACTAAAATATTCTCCATCTACCAACTTTATCTCCCCGTCAATTATATTTTGTAATTCTAGAATGTGACTATGCATAAATGGATATGGTTCCGTAGAAAGAAGTACCAATTCTGCTTCTTTTATAACTTCCAGAGTAACTTCCGGATATCGGGAATTTTCTTCAGTAATGATGTTTTCAAAATTATTCAAATGCAAAAGTGCATCAATGAAAGTTTTCTTTCCAACAGCCATATAAGGTTCTTTCCATATTAAATAAAGAACCTTTTTTGAAGAAAAACCTTTTAAATAAACTTTAAAATCATCCAATTTTTCTTCAATTTTTGATACTATTCGTGAAGCTTTTTCAGAAACTTTAAATACTTCCCCAAGCCGTTCAATCATTTCTATACTCTCTGGAATTGTTGAAATATCACTTACCCAAACTGGAGCAATACTTTCCAGATGAAGAACCATTTCTTCCGTGTTTTCTTCTTTATTGCAAATAATTATATCTGGTCTTAGTGATTTAATCTTGCTATAATTGACCTGTTTGGTTCCGCCCACAATAGTTTTTTCCCCTCGCAGATCTAATGGGTGTACACAGAATTTAGTAACGCCAACAATATTGCTGCGTAAGCCGAGTTCTACCAACAATTCTGTTTGGGAAGGAACCAGCGAAACAATTCGCGAAGGAGTCTTGGAAAGTTTTAGTGTTCTATTTAATTGATCAAGAAACTCCATTGAGAATGGATTTCATTTCAAGTTGGATGTTTTTGGCTTCCTGTGCCGCTGCTGCTGCAAAATCAGTGCTTTTTGAAGTATAAATAATACCTCGCGAAGAATTTACTAGCAACCCAATGTTTTCAGTCAATCCATATTTACAGACTTCCCGTAAGCTTCCACCCTGCGCCCCTACTCCCGGAACCAATAAAAAACTGTTTGGAATAATTTTACGAATGTCAGCAAAGTATTCAGCCTTTGTGGCGCCAACAACGTACATCAAGTTTTCACTATTATGCCATTCTTTTGAAGTTTTCAAAACTTGCTTATACAATTCTTCTTCACCAATTTTTTTAGTTTGAAAATCGAAAGCGCCTTCATTAGAAGTCAATGCAAGTAAAATGGTATGTTTATTTTTAAAAGCGAGAAAAGGTTCTACGGAATCCTTGCCCATATATGGAGCAACGGTTATCGAATCGAAACCCAAATCCTCAAAAAAAGCTTTGGCATATCGCGAAGAAGTATTGCCTATATCACCACGTTTTGCATCGGCAATTGTAAAAATTTCCGGGTAGTTTTCGTTTAAATATTTAATGGTTTTTTCCAGCGACTTCCACCCTTTTAAACCATATGCTTCATAAAAAGCTGTATTCGGTTTATAAGCAACCGAATACTGATGGGTAGCATCAATAATTGCTTTATTGAAAGAAAATATAGGATCCTCTTCTTTTAAAAGAAATTCAGGAATTTTTTCAAGGTCAACGTCAAGCCCAACGCATAGGAAGGATTTCTTCTTTCTAATTTCTGAAATTAAATTTTCTGTAGTCATTATTATTATCTCAGAAGGTTAAGTGATTAAAAAGTCTCGCCTGTTTCCTTTAATTTTTCTGTATTGCTAACCAATTGAAGCTCATCAATTATTTCCTGAATATCACCGTTCATAATATTACCCAAATTGTATAGTGTAAGGTTAATTCTGTGATCTGTTACGCGTCCTTGTGGATAATTGTACGTTCTAATTTTTGCGCTTCTATCTCCACTGGTTACCATTGAACCGCGTTTCAAAGCATCTTCTGCTTGTTTTTTGGCAAGTTCCAGATCATACAATCTTGAACGAAGCACCTTAAATGCTTTCTCTTTATTTTTATGCTGCGATTTTTGATCTTGACACTGCGCCACAATTCCGGTTGGAACGTGAGTTAAACGCACCGCAGAATAGGTTGTATTTACAGATTGACCTCCAGGACCAGAAGAGCAAAAGAAATCTACTCGAACATCTTTAGGGTTCACCTCAATATCAAATTCTTCCGCTTCAGGAAAAACCATTACCGTTGCAGCACTTGTGTGAACACGCCCTTGTGTTTCAGTCTGTGGCACACGTTGCACACGGTGAACACCTGCTTCAAACTTTAGCGTTCCATAAACATCTTCTCCTTCAATCTCAAACTGAACTTCCTTAAAACCGCCACTAGTGCCCTCATTAAAATCCATTACGTTGGTTTTCCAACCCTTTCCTTCACAATATTT
>JAGQYY010000037.1 GCA_020435825.1 Aequorivita sp. | reverse complement strand
ATGGGCAGGGGAAGCTTACTGCCCGAGAACGCATTGCCTATTTATTGGATGAAAAAAAACCGAGCATTGAAATCGGTGCTTTTGCTGGGGATGGAATGTATGAGGAACAAGGCGGTGCCCCAAGTGGAGGTGTGGTTGTAAAAATTGGTTATGTAAAAGGAAAACAGTGTATCGTCGTGGCAAATGATGCTACGGTAAAAGCTGGAGCTTGGTTTCCTATAACTGCGAAAAAGAATCTTCGCGCTCAGGAAATTTCCATTGAAAACCGTTTGCCAATTATTTACTTGGTGGATAGTGCCGGCGTTTATTTGCCAATGCAGGATGAAATTTTTCCAGACAAGGAACACTTCGGAAGGATTTTTAGGAACAACGCCGTAATGAGCAGTATGGGAATCACTCAGATTGCCGCAGTGATGGGTAGTTGCGTTGCCGGCGGTGCGTATCTTCCCATTATGAGCGATGAAGCTTTGATTGTTGACAAAACCGGAAGTATTTTTCTCGCCGGAAGCTATTTGGTAAAAGCAGCCATTGGCGAAAGTATTGATAATGAAGAGTTAGGCGGCGCAACAACACATTGTGAAGTGAGTGGCGTTACCGATTACAAAGCAAAAGACGACAAGGATGCGCTCAACAAAATAAAAAATATAGTTTCCAAAATTGGTGATTTTGACAAAGCGGGTTTTAACCGTGAAAAGGCCTTACAACCAAAAGAAAAACAAGAAGATATATACGGAATCCTACCAAAATCGCGCGCCGAGCAATACGATATGCGCGAAATTATAAAACGCCTTGTGGACGACAGCGCTTTTGAGGAATACAAGGAAGGCTACGGGCAAACCATTCTTACAGGCTATGCCCGCATTGACGGTTGGGCTGTGGGGATTGTTGCCAATCAGCGTACTTTGGTAAAAACAACCAAAGCAAAGACCAAGCCCAGCGAAATGCAGTTTGGTGGTGTAATTTATAGTGATAGCGCCGACAAAGCCACACGTTTTATTGCAAATTGCAACCAAAAGAAAATCCCGTTGGTGTTTCTTCAGGACGTGACTGGATTTATGGTTGGTAGCAAAAGTGAACACGGCGGCATTATTAAGGATGGTGCAAAAATGGTGAATGCCGTTAGCAACAGCGTGGTTCCAAAATTTACAATTGTTATTGGCAACAGTTATGGCGCAGGAAACTATGCTATGTGTGGAAAAGCCTACGATCCACGATTGATTGTGGCTTGGCCCAGTGCCGAACTTGCCGTAATGAGCGGTAACAGTGCTGCAAAAGTGTTGCTTCAAATTGAAACTGCTTCCCTTAAAAAACATGGAAAGGAAATTTCCGAAGAGGAAGAAACTGAACTTTATAATAAAATAAAAGCCCGTTACGACAGGCAGATTTCTCCATATTATGCAGCTTCACGAATTTGGACAGACGCAGTAATCGATCCTTTGGATACACGGAAATGGATTTCCATGGGCATTGAAGCAGCGAACCACGCTCCTATTGAAAAGCCATTCAATTTGGGCGTAATTCAGGTCTAGAATTAGAAACCCAATAAAACATAATTAATTGATTTTGATTACATTTGGTTTTAGGGAAATCTAATACTATCTCAAACCAACTTATTATGAAACTCAACCCTACCACACTTCGCAAAATGGGTTGGCGCTGTTTTGCACTTATGTGGATTCCATTCATTACATTGTTTGTTGGTATGTGGAACATGCCCGAAGGTTCTTATGATTTTGATGAACTTCCGGAGCTTACACAATATTCCCTTGTGGCATTGGTAATTTTATTTGCACTTACCTTCATCTTTTTTATTGGTTCTTTAGTTTCCTCATCCACTAATAAAAACAAATTGCTAAAAAGCGGGGAAGAAGCACCTGCTAAAATAATCCGTATTTATGAAACTGGAACCACCGTAAACAATTCATATATGGTTGGTTTTGAATTGGAAGTAATGCCGAAAAACGCTCCCAAATTTACAGCTACTACCGAGCAACTCATTTCACGCTTGAATATTCATGAATTTCAAGTTGGAAAAAAGGTACTTGTAGCTTATGATTCCGAATCTCATGAAGCAACCATTATTGGCAAGTTTGTAGAGACTTGAATTCCTTTAAAAAGTACTTTTCAAAAAAATAATAAAATATGCAAAACAACACACCTCCAATTACTTCAAAATCATTTTTAAGAACCTTTACTATTATTCATCTCGCATTGGTTGCGGGTGTTTTGGTTTTTGGAATAATGAGTTACATGCTAACCAAAAATCAAATATTGTCATTCACATACTCGGGAGACGTAATGTTCTATGTGGTTCCATTTATGGCCATTACTGGAATTTTGGCCGGAAATTATCTTTATAAAAACATCATTAGTGGTTTGGCTTCCAAAAACACTTTAAAAGAAAAGTTAAGTGGTTTTCAAACAGCCTCCATTATTAAGTACGCACTTTTGGAAGGCCCAGCATTTTTAAGTATTGTTGCTTTTTCGAATGAAGGAAACCAATATTTTTTAACTATAGCACTATTGCTTCTAGGGTGGCTCATCCTTCAAAGACCAACACGCGACAAGGTAGAAAAAGATTTAATGCTTGAAGGGAGTTTAAAAAGTGAATTTCAACAAGAAAACAAACCATTAGTCTAAATCTTATTTATTGAAAAGCTTTTTTAAAACCTCTGCCCGCTTTACCTTTCCAGTTTCCGTGTAAATAAACTGCGGCAATGTGTAAATTTTCTTAGGTTTTTCATAAGTCGAAAGTGCTTTAAAAAGTTCAGAATAATTTTCCAACGATTGCTTTTCTTTACCTTCAATTATCAAAATAACCCGCTCCCCCAAAGCTTCATCTTTTTCCGAAGCTATAAAAAATGGCTGGTTTATGTGAATCGAAAGTTTTTCCTCTATAATTTCGGGATGTATTTTGGCGCCGCCGGTATTTATAACATTGTCAATCCGTCCCAAAAATTTGAAGGAAGTTGGCGAAATCAATTCAACCAAATCATTAGTTGCAACTGTTTCCTCTGAAATTTCTGGAGCGTGAATTTGCAGACAATTGTACTCGTTCAAAGAAAAATCCACATTTGGAAGGGCAGAAAAAACAGCTGATTTTTCGGATCCGTTTATGGATCGAACTGCAATATGGCTTATGGTTTCTGTCATTCCATAAGTTGCGAAAACTTTAGTTGAAACTTGTTGAAGTTGCTGCTCTAATGTTGAAGACACAGCTCCGCCGCCTATGATGAGCTTCTTTAGTTTGTGCAAATCTGCCAAAGAATGAAAAACTTGATACGGAACCATCGCCGTAAAGTCGAAATTTTCATCACTATTTTCAAGCGGATTTTTTTCGGGAGAAACCGTGTACAAATTCCAACCTGCAATCATTGCACGTACCAACATCATTTTGCCTGCAATATATTCCGAAGAAAGGCATAATAAAGCTTTTGTATTTTCCCTTAAATCAAAATAAGTAACGGTAGCATCTGCACTGTTGAAAACGTATTTTTTCTGAAGTTTAATTTCTTTCGGAACTCCAGTGGAACCTGAAGTTTTTACAATTATGAATTCATTATCATCTAACCATTCCAAAATAAATTTTCCAATAGCCGGCTCATCATTTTTTCCTTTTTCAACTATATGATTCGCAACTTCCTTTAGTGCTTCAGCAGAAGAAAATGATTCGCCATTTAGCTTAAAATTGGAATGCAGCAGTTTCACTATTCAATAAATGTTTGGCTTTCGGCATTTTCATCCGAGACAATATTTGGTTCTTCCACTTTTCCGAAGAGCTTTCCGCCCCAATCGGTCCATTTGTAACGCCACGCCATAATTAGTAGAAAGATAGGATACAGAATAAGTACTGGCGCAATTACATCAAACCCTGCGGAAGGTTCTGAAATATCCTTTAATACGGAATTGGTTTTAAAAACCGTCCAATCTGCAGTCACCAAAAGTGCCGCAATTAAATTATTGCCAGCGTGGAATCCCAATGCGAGCTCTATTCCTTCGTCCATCAATGTCATAATTCCCAAGAAGAAACCTGTCCCTATGTAGAATATCATTATAACATTTCCTAATTTATCGACTTCTGGATTTGCCAAATGAAGCCCTCCAAAAACTACCGAAGTAATAAGCAATGGCAACCATTTGTTCTTAGCCAAAACGCCAATTCCCTGCATTAAATAACCGCGGAAAAGATATTCCTCAAAACTGGTCTGCAACGGAATCATGATTATTGCAATTATTGCAAGAATTACAAATGGCACCAAATTGAACTGCAGAACATAATCTTCGGGATTGTTATAATAATCTAAGCCTGTAACAACGATGGTTGTTATGGCAATAAGAGCAAAGCCAAAAAAAACTCGCCCCCAATCTATTTTTTTTCTTGAAGTAGTAAGTTCAACAAAAGGTTGTCTGTGTAAAAATTTAACCACTAGATAAACTCCTAACAGTCCTACGGCAAAACTGAGCAGCATCAAAAACAGGGTGAGATTGGAGTCAAGAACGGTCATCATTACATTTGGGTCTTGAATAGACTCTATGTCTCCACCTTCTGCCATAACCTTAAACATTACAGCAATCAGTAGCGGAATGGAACCTATTTGGCTGGCAAGAAAAATAATGATAATACCTACCAAATAGCGCCACCATTCGTGTAGGGATTTAAAGGCTTGTTTTATATACATTTTGGTTTTTTAATTATAAAATAAGTTGTTTAAATTTAAATCTGAAAATTCCAATTTACAGTTGGATCATAACGTAAAGTTCCGTTTAAAACTTCCAATGGGCTGTCAATATTATTAGTGTAAAGGCTGCCCGTGCCCAAACCTTGGGGCAATTTACTGTTTTTTGTGAAGGTATATTGCGAAATTGCGTTTAAACCCACATTGCTTTCCAAAGCGGAAGTAATCCACCAACCCGCGTTGTGCTGTTCAGCAAGTTTTATCCAACTGTCACTTCCGCGGAAACCGCCAATCAATGAGGGTTTTAGGATTATAAATTGTGGTTTTATGGTAATGAGTAATTTATTTTTTTCTTCTTCTGAAAAAATACCGATAAGTTCTTCATCCAATGCTATGGGAAATGGAGTTTCCTCACAAAGCCGAGCCATTTCCTGCCATTGTCCTTGTTTTATGGGTTGTTCTATGGAATGCAATTGCAAATCTGAAAGCACTTTCAATTTTTCCAAAGCCTCTTTGGATGAAAAAGCACCATTTGCATCCACTCGGAGTTCCACTTCGGAAGCTGAAAATTCCTTTCGTATTGACTTTAAAAGTTCCAGTTCGGTTTTAAAATCGATGGCGCCAATCTTCATTTTGATGCAAATAAAACCTTCTTTCAATTTTTCTGAAATCTGCTGTTTCATAAAAATTTTATCGCCCATCCAAACCAAACCGTTTATTGGGATCGATGCTTGGCACAACGTAAATTCCGAAGGAAATAATTCGAAAGGATATTTTGAGTGCAAAGATTTAAAAGCGGTTTCAACCCCAAATTGTATTGACGGAAATTCCGTTAAAGCTACATACAAATCCGCTTCATTTACGCCCAATGCAATGTTTTCGCAAACTCCATTCAACTCTTCTTCGTAATCTGGGCGATCGTCAATACTCAATCCACGCAAAAGTCCGCACTCGCCTACTCCAATATTTTCCTCATTTTTCAGAATAAGGAAATAGGTCTCCTTTGTATTTAAAATACCGCGCGAAGTACCGCTGGGGCGTTTGAAGTGTAAAGTGTATTTTTTGAAAGAAGCTTCTAACATTGAAAAAGACCCCTCGACTGCGCTCGGGGAGACATTTCGTTTATAATTCTATGGATTCCCCAATTTCCAGCAACATCAAATCCTTATTGGCATCGTAAAATTTTCGTTTGGCTTCTTCGTGGTCAATTTCAATATAGCCAAACGTATCATAATGTACACCCAAAACCTTGTCGCACTCAACAAAATTGCTGGCAATAATGGCATCGTCAATGCCCATCGTGAAATTATCGCCAATGGGAAGGATTGCCAAATCCAATTTTGTGTGCATCGGGATGAGTTTCATATCCATCGTTAAAGCAGTATCGCCCGCAATATAAATGTTCTTGTGTTCGCCTTCAATCACAAAACCGCCTGGTTGGCCGCCGTAACTGCCATCGGGAAAAGAACTGGTGTGGATTGCGAGCACATATTTCACTTTCCCGAATTCAAACTTCCAGCTACCCCCGTGGTTCATTGGGTGAACTTCAATGCCTTTTGCTTCGTAATGATTTGCAATTTCATAGTTGCTGACTATTATCGCTCCTGTTCTTCTTGCAATTGCCGCAGCATCGAGTGTGTGATCTTGATGCGCGTGGGTTAAAAGGATATAATCTGCTTTTAGATTGTTGATATCAATTTTATCTTTGGAAAGTGGATTACCTGAAATAAAAGGATCTACCAAAATGTGTTTTCCCTTTATTTCAATCACCAAAGAGTTTTGTCCGTAGAATGTAATTTTCATAAAACTATTTTTTTATCACATAAAGATACTAAACAAGACTGCAAACAAAAAAGTGCTTAGCGCGACCTTTTTCAGTTCGACATCTAGCAACATAGGAACTGTGTTTTTAAAGACTGTTTTAAGGTTTGCCAAGAAAGGAACAAAAGCGATTAAATATATAAACTGTAGTGGTTCCCGATAATTTATTATTGTATAAATTACTGCACAAAGCATTCCGAAAAGCAAAAGAAAAGTGTGATATTTTTTTGCTCTTTTACTTCCCAACTTTACAACTAATGTATTTTTATTCGCTTCGGCATCATTTTCTATATCGCGCATATTGTTCAAATTAAGAACCGCTGTACTGAAACAGCCAATAGAGAAAGCGGGTAACAACAATTGAAAATTTAGATTGTGGGTGAACAAATAATAGCTTCCTAAAACGCTCAGTAATCCAAAAAACAAAAACACGAAAACATCGCCTAAGCCAGAATAGCCATAGGCTTTTTTACCAACGGTATATTTTATCGCTGCAATTATTGAAACAATCGTAAGGTTGAAAAACACAAAAGAAATGATAAAGCTTTCATTCCCAAAAGCCATAAAAATCAAAACTGTGGACAAGAAAAAAGTAATGATTCCAGTAATAATCATCCCGATTTTCATCTGTTTGGGTGAAATAATCCCCGAAGCTACCATGCGCTTTTCTCCCTGTCTTTTGGCATCGGTGCCCCGAATGCCATCGCCATAATCGTTTGCGAAATTTGAAAGCACTTGAAAGCCTATTGTAACCAATATTGCAAGCCAAAAAAGCTCAGATTTCCAAAATTCGTGATCTACCTGTAATAAAGCCCCAAAACCCAAAGAAGCTCCAACAATAATGCCCGAAACTGAAAGCGGCAATGTTCGCAGTCTTGCAGCAGCCAACCATGCTTTAATTTTTGTCATTCACTTTTTTTTGAAGCACAAAAATACGTTTTAAAAAGGGCTGTGCCAATTTTTTAAAATTAGGCTGCTTCCCAATTTGAACAAAATGTTTTGCTATATTCGTTTTCCATATATAAAAGACAGAAAGATGAACAACACAACCAGTTATAATTTAGGCTTGCTGCTACTACGCGTGGGTTTTGGAGCAATGATGCTTACCCACGGCATTCCAAAACTTTTAAAAATGCTTTCGGGTGACTTTTCCTTTGGGGACCCCATTGGCATTGGTGAACCTGCTAGTTTATTTTTAGCAGTTTTAAGTGAAGTACTTTTTCCGCTTCTTGTAATAATCGGTTTTAAAACCAGATTGGCTGCAATTCCTGTTATAATTACAATGGTGGTTGCCGCCTTTGTTGTTCACGCAGCTGACCCTTTAAGATCAAAGGAGATGGCGATTCTTTATTTAATCGGTTTTATTGCAATTGCACTTTTGGGTGCTGGGAAATATTCGGTTGACAGAAAATAAGTGGTGTAATTTTCAATAGTAACAAGCTGGTCCACTAAATGTGTCCAGGATTGGTTGCCCTTAAAGTTGCCACCCTTGGTTACTTCCATAACGAGGGTAAACCCTACGTCCGGGAAGCGTTGCAGTATTTCCTTTTTAAACTGGTGCGGGGTAACGCCGTGGTCTATGTATTGGTTTATCATATCAATAAACACATGTTGCGCCCCGGTGCTTTCAATTTCTTCTGCCAGCACCTTTATATTGTCGGTCGTGGAAATATAGGCGTTTTCTTTTTTGTCCAGCCCGGACAATTCAATAAGGTTTTTAGTGCTTAAATTAATGCCTTGGTCTGCAAAATTGTAAAGGATGGGCCCAAACTTGGTAAGGTAGGAAGCAAAGGAACAACAGGTGGCGGTCTTGCCGTTCTTTGGCTTCGCCCAAACTGCAATTCGCATGTTCTTTGGAGCTTGCTGGAATAGGTTTTCCCAGCCTTCGTCCAGCGGCATCGTCTCAAAGTCCATGTTGGCAATATCGCTGGCCCTCAATGTTCGTTTCCCCGAATGAAGCGGGCGGGTGCTTCCCCCGATGCAGTTGCCGCCCGCTGTGGTATTCGGTTCAGTAGTTTCGTTTACAGGGCTTTTTAGGCCGCTTTTTTTGCTGTTTGGTTTGGTTTTTGTATTTTTGTGGCTCTGCGGGTTGTTTCCGCCTACGGCAATCATAGCCTGTGTGTAAGGAAACAACTCGCTTTTTTTATCTACAAACAACGCCAAACCGCATATTTAACTAATGCACATTTGGGTCAAAAGGATCAGCATCTATGTTATCCGGGTAGCCATCCAAATCTGAATCGCGCACGCCATCATCAATTACCAATAACTGAAAACTAATGGGCAGAAAAGTATCGAAGACCTCTTTGTTGAACTCCGTCGTAGGTGCCGCCGAAACGGAGGAAGCCATTTGGGTAAAACCGCTCACGGGTTCATAAAGAGTATTAACCCAAACCAAACCCGTAAAATCCCCAAACTGTATCAGGCGTGCTCCAAAGGTTATCTGTAACCCACCAAAATTGCTAGTTTTTGTGGCGCTGCAGAGTACTTCGAAATTATCATTAAAGTTATAAAAAGCAAACATACCGTTTGCCTCAAAAGCAATCGCATCATTAATAGCCACTTGGCCAGGTAGCGAGGTTAGCGGCACATACCGCCATACCACTTGATTGTCGTTCCTTATAACGTTTACACCCACGCTGGGCGGGTTATTGCTGGATACCTCAAAAGCACTGTAACCCTGCGGCATCTGAAAGCCCAATTGTGGATAGGCACTATGTGTAAAATACGTTCCTGGATTTTTAATAGTGGGTATCTGGGTTATGGGCACGGGCAGTCCATTGGCATAATCCCAATATAGACCCGTCAACCCTATTGCGGTATTACATTGCTGTGATTGAAAATTTTCAAAATCTTGATTTCCCTTATCATTATCGTCGTCCTTATTGCACGACAGTAAAAAGGCGATAATTAGTAGAAACAAAAATGTGTGTTTTTTCATGTGTGTTATTTTTATGTGTGTTATTTTTATGTGTGTTATTTTTATGGAACATCGGGAAAGACAAGAAAATGTCATCAAAAAAACTAGAGTTTATTATATCCATTACTTCCCCTAACACTTCATCGGAAAAATTCACTTAGGAAAAAACCTACCAATCCTACCGTTTGCGTATCAACTATATTCTTTACTTTTACCCTAGTAAAGCAACTACAACCAAAACCCTTCGCTAGCTTAATGAAACTGTATCGTGTAACAAAAGCCACCTTCCTCTTTCTTGCAATAACAACCCTCCTATCCTGTAACAACGATAAAAAAAACAGCAATACGGACTCCGCCAAGAACCTAATTGGCGTATGGCAAGGCAGTGACTTTAGTGAAATATATGATTACAAACTGTATTTCAATACCGAAAGCGAAGGCTACAGCACAGAATATATAGCCCAGCCAGACGGCACCGCAATTTCAAACCTGAGGCCCTTTAGTTGGAGCACCAACGAAACCATACTGAGCCTAGATTATGAGGATGGCGCTAGCGAAACCACTCCATTTACCATAAACCGTGACGGACAATTGGTGGCATCGGGTTTAAGTGATTTTCCTTTTAATAAGCTGTAAAAAGTAATACCAAAAGACGTTCACCCTACTAACGCGAACGTTCTGTTTATGTTTCAAAAAATTAAACCCTAAAAATCAAACCTCCTGAACTGTCGTTTAAAACTGTTAAACACAGTGTTACAAAAGTCTTAAAACACTCTAGAAAAAATCTAATTAATGTACCTTGCCTTCCCTATTTAAAGGTGATACTTATGCATGACAACAATATGCTGAATTATTTAAAAGAAGTGCTAAAAAACATGCCAGCAGATTGGCTAAACCTAACCACGCACAGACTGGATATTTATAATGAAAACTTGGCGAAAATCGAATTTTTAGAGCAGTTTGAAAATTTGTACAAAGCCAATAACGCCGGAACAGCAGCCCTAGAAAAACTGCCCACTGCTTATGATTATATTCGCTTGGGCCACCCACTATCCAGCGTATTGGAATGGGGAATTGCCAAGCTAAATAACACAGCGCCAAACAATATAATCAGCTTTTCATCAAAGACGGTTCCCGTTTTGTCAATCCTTCGGAAGAATTTATTGGAGAATAAAAACACTCAAATTATTTATACAGGCGAATTACCAACTTATTTTGATGATAAAATAATAAGAAGCGTATATGGTTACAACTTTGAGCTAAAACAAGTTGATAACATTGAACACATTTCAAGATTTAATGGCAGCACCATTGTCATTTCACAAAAAGATGAAATCGGCGCTACTGAACTTTCCCCAAATGTCAACTTCTTCATAAACCTGTATAGAAACCTAGGAAGTATTTTACTTGTAAATGGCAAAGAGAACGAAAGTTATATTTCAGAAATCCAGCACGTTCGCAGGAGGGAAACCATTGCAATGACGCCCGCCAATTGTTTGGTGGCCTTAAAGGCGCTCGTGGCTAGGAAAGTCATTCCACCTGCTAAAAGCGATGTGGAAGAAGCTAAAAAGAGTGTGTTAAAATCTATTCAGAAAATCACGGGCTCCCCCACCACCCCGCTCGTGGCTTCCAGCGGACTCTCCATTCAGTATGCTATTATGATGGGGCTCATACACGATACGCAGGAAAACCATCAGGGAAAACCTATCAAATTCCTTGTTCCGCCCAATTGCTACGGTGGCACCAACGATCAGGCAAGACGTGTGGCCGCGTGCCTTGACAATGTTGAAATTGTTGATTTACCTGTGGATGGCAATAATGATATGGTGCAAAGTATAGACACCGTGTTAACTAAAGTTGCTGCCGAAGATGCTATTCCTTATATTATTGCCGAAATACCCACAAACCCTAGGGTGGAAGTGCCAAACTTACAGCAATTAAAGGCAGTTTTAAGCAAAGAGCGCAAAACCGCAACGGGTAAAACTGCTATAGACCCTGTTTTTATTTTGGACCAAACCTTTTGCCCAAATTACCAGTTTTTGGGTGAAGGAGAAATACTTTCAACGGTGCGGGCCATTTCGTATGCCAGTGGATCAAAGTTTCCAAGTGGCGGAAAATGTACGGCCGGTTATGTAGTAGGAAATACGAAAACAGCAGCCTTGATGGAAAAAATAGAGTTACATCTAACCCTCTGCAACAATGAGTCTACGGCGTTTCAGTATGAAATATTGACCAAGCAGCTTCCCTCTATGAACCAACGTATCATTGATGCTTATAAAAATACCCGTGAGTTTGTAAACTTCATCAAAGAGACCCTGCCGGAAGCAAAGATCAATTTCGTTTCAGATGAACTGGCTGCGAAAGGCTTTACTCCATCGGTATTTTCACTGGACCTTCCCACAAAGGGAAAAACCGATGAAGAACGGGAAGCGTATAAGCGTGCCCTAAACCTGAAGCTCATCAACCTGATGATTACGGAAATTCCGACGGAGAGCAAATTTTGCGTAAGTTATGGGCAGTTAAAGGGGTGCTATTGGACCATTCCAGCCACTTCAACGCAAGGCACTACAAAGGAAGGCGATAAAGACTACATCGTGCGTGCATCCCTATCGGGCAATATGGACCTGGACCGTCACAAAAAGGTGTTTTTAAAGTTTGTTGACAATATTTGAGTAAATTGGGGTTTGAAAAGGGCATATAAAAGTTTGTCTAAAAATAGCCTTAAATGAAAAACGATAGAGTCTATAAAATGTCTTTTGCAGCTGTGTACCCACATTACATCACCAAAGCCGAAAAAAAGGGACGCACCAAAGATGAGGTAGATACCATCATCCATTGGTTAACGGGTTATACACAAGTCCAACTGCAGCAAGTTTTGGACAACAAAACCACTTTTGAGGATTTCTTTTCCCAGGCCCCAGAGCTAAACCCAAACGTTTCCAAAATAAGGGGCGTAATCTGTGGCTATCGCGTAGAAGAAATTGAAGAGCCCCTAATGCAAAAGATTCGTTATCTGGATAAGCTTATAGACGAGCTGGCAAAAGGCAAGGCAATGGAAAAGATTTTAAGGGAATAGTTGTATTCCGAAGAAGTCTAATAATCCAACAATCTATTTCCTTTTTCTAAAAATATAACTCATCCACACCGGGTCGTTATCCTCAGAAACCACAGACTGCCTGTCCAAAAACTCCCAGTCGTGGGCGTTCATATAATTCAGCAAGGTAGAGGTTTCTTCAATATCCTCAATTTCATCAATAGAAATATTTTGACCTATTAGAGAAGTCTGCTCTTCCACTTTTATACGCTTCACCTTTCCACGGTTGTTCGCCTTTTGGACAACTATTATTTCAAGAAAGTTATATTTCGTTATCTCTTGCGAATATCCTTCCATGGTAAACAGGACGAAAAAGGCAATAATGGAAAGTGTTTTAAATATTCTCATTGTTTTTAAATTTTATGGAAAAGTACAATTATATTTTCGCGCAACAAAAAACGACAACGAACACATTCAAAAAACTTCACTAAAATTCCTTTAACTTTGAACTTTAACCATTCAATAGCCAATCCATGCAATCAAAAGCCAGCACGCCAGACCAATATATAGCCGAACTGCCCGAGGACCGAAAGGAAGTAATGCAGAAGTTACGCGAAACAGTAAAGAAAAACCTCCCGAAAGGTTTTGAGGAAACCATGCAGTACGGCATGTTGGGCTATGTAGTGCCGCACAGCATCTATCCCGATGGCTATCATTGCAACCCGAAAGATGCGCTGCCTTTCATGAGCATTGCTTCTCAAAAAAACCATATAAGTGTTTACCATTCCGGCATCTATGCTGACCCTGAGATTATGGCTTGGTTTACTGAAGAATATCCCAAACACGCCAGTGGCAAACTGGATATGGGCAAAAGCTGCATCCGTTTCAAAAATCCTAAAAACATTCCCTTTGAATTATTAGGTGAATTATCCGCAAAAATGTCTGTTGATGAATGGATTGCGAAATATGAAAGCGTACTAAAACGGTAACCATTAAAACGACTGACCTTTTACGACACTTTATAAATACACCTGAGCTTAAAATAGGTTCAGAGCGTTATCCATTTGATCATTTTGAATTTATAGCGGAAGAGGTAAATGGAAACAATTTTGAGTTTCCAAAAAGTGTAGTACTCGGGATGCAGGCCGAAGCCTGTTTTGAAGCCTATTTAAAACAATCAATAAACTTTGAGTTGCTTGCTGCAAATCTTCAAATTCACGGTGAAAAGAAAACCTTGGGTGAGTTGGATTATATAGTTCGAAATCTTCAAACCGATGAAGTGCTTCACGTTGAATTGGCGTGCAAGTTTTATTTGTACGATGAAAACGCAGGTGAGGTAGCGGAACAAAAATGGATAGGCCCCAACCGAAAGGATAGTCTCTACGAAAAGCTGGAAAAATTAAAACACAAACAGTTTCCGTTGCTACAAACTAGCGAAACCTCCAAAGTATTGACATCCTTGGGAATTCCAAAACCTACCTCACAGGAATTGTGCTTAAAAGCATTGTTATTTCTTCCGAAGGAATTAAGCGCTGAAGTATTTCCAAAGCATGTAAAAGATTGCATCGTGGGGCATTACCTTAAACAAAATGATTTGGTTGAAGAGGTAGATGCAAAATATGCCATTCCTTTAAAAAAAGAATGGCTATTGCCCATAGACTCGATTACAGACTGGCACCATTTTTCAGAGATAAATGTATTGATTGGCGAACAATTAAAAGTAAAAAAATCGCCTTTGCTCTATAAAAAAACGCCCCATAATTTGGAGCGTTTCTTTATAGTTTGGTGGTAGTCATTAATTCGTTCCGTACTTATCAAACAAATAAACCAAGCTGGCCATAGTGGCTGCGCCAAGCTCCAATTCACGCTTGTTTACTGCATCAAAGGTATCGTTTGCTGCGTGGTGATAATCAAAATACCGTTGGCTATCGGGACGCAAGCCTGCAAGTACATCAATATTATCTTTTAACGGACCAATATCTGCGCCTCCATGTCCTTTTTCGAAATAGTGAATTAAATAGGGCTTAAATAATGGTTCCCAAGTTTTTGCTTTACTAAAATTTATTTCATTGCTATCAAAAGAAAAACCACGGGGTGTAAAGCCACCAGCATCACTCTCAAGGGCAAAGCGATGGGTTTCCCCTTTACGTTTTGCTTCTTCTGCATACTTATTTCCACCGCGAAGACCGTTTTCTTCATTCATAAACAACACAACCCGAATGGTATGGTTTGGTTTGTAACCCACTTTTTTGAAAAGACGCAGCACCTCCATACTTTGCACACAACCAGCACCGTCATCATGGGCGCCATCGGCAAGGTCCCAACTGTCCAAGTGGCCACCCACGACCATATATTCATTGGGTTTTGTGCTACCGGTAATTTCTCCTATCACATTGTACGATTGTACATCGTCAAAGGTTTTACAATTTTGTTTGAAGTAGAATAATAGGTTTGGTTGCAATTTCAGCAAACTGCTTAAATACTCAGCTCCATTTGTACTGATAGCCGCTGCCGGAATTCGTTGGCTCACTGGGGTATCCCCATAACTCATTGCTCCCGTATGCGGATAATCGTCCATTCGCAAGTTCATGGACCGAACAATTACCCCGAGCGCACCATATTTTCCGGCTTCGGCAGCTCCAGAATAGCGTTGGTCCACACAGCCGCCATAGGCTTCAAAGGTTTGAATTAAATCAGCTTGCATCGGTCTATTGTAGAAAACGATTTTTCCGGCAAGTTTTTCTTTTCCCAAGGCAGCCAACTCATCTAGGCCTTTCACCTCTACCACTTCTGCTTTTATGCCAAGACTTGGCGTTGCAACCGAACCGCCCAGCGCACAAATATCTGTTACGGTCTTTTCTCCTGTTAAAGATTCTATATAGGCATATTCCTTAAAACCGCGCGTCCATTTGGGGACCATTACTGGCTGAAGCCACACTTTGTCCAAACCGAGGGCACTTAATTCTGCCTCGGTATATTTTACAGCGCTTTCTGCTTCAAAGGAACCTGAAAGTCTGCCCCCAATTTCATTGGAAAGATAATCCAGCCAATCATAGGCCTTTCCATCGGTCAAAGCAGTAGTGTAAAACTTTTTCAGCATAAGCGAATCCTTAGTGGCATTTTGTGAAATACCGATTGAAGAAAATAGTAAAAAGAAAAGCATGGTGGGGATTGAAAAGATTTTCATTGTATAAAATTTAGAAAAATAAGTTTTCGACTGTGCTTAAACGGACAAAATCTTGTGCCAAAGCGAATAATTAATCATTTTTAAGACGTTCACGGTATTCTGAAATCTTGGCCTTAATGTCATCGTCCAGTTCCGGTTCTTTGATGTCTTTATACTTTTTAAGCTCTTGAAGCATAATTTCCGCAACTATAACTCGAGCTGTTTCTTTATCATCTGAAGGAATAATATACCAAGGAGCGTGTGGTTTTGAGGTTCGGTTAATTGCATCTTCATAACACTTTCTATAATCTTCCCAAAGTTCCCTTTCATCCAAATCACCTGGAGAAAATTTCCAGTTTTTTTCAGGCATGTCCAATCTACGGAGTTGGCGATCCTTTTGTTCATCTTTGGATATATTCAAAAAGAATTTGAAAATAATGGTTCCATTCTGCTGGATTGTCTTTTCAAAATCATTGATCTGTTGAAAACGTTTGTCCCAAAATTCAGTACCAATATCTTCCAGACTATTCACGTTAGGTAAATTTTCACCAAGAATATATTCTGGGTGTACCCTTGTTACCAGTACATTTTCATAATGGGTTCTATTAAAAACTCCAAATTTTCCGCGCTCGGGCAAGGCAATGTAGTGGCGCCATAAATAATCGTGCCTTTTCTCAAGCGCAGTTGGCGTTTTAAAACTATGAACAACTACTCCACGGGCATTAAAATCCTTAAAAACTTCGCGGATCAGGCTATCTTTTCCAGCTGTGTCCATCCCTTGGAGACAAACCAGTACTCCATACTTTCCGTGAGCGTACAATTTATCTTGCAGTTTGCCCAGTTCCTTTCGGGTATTTTCTAAGTGGTTTTCCAGTTTTTTTTCTGAAACACCCAAATCCCAATCGTTTCTTGTACCATCCAATTTTATGGGACCCGTTACTTTAAAATCTTCAATATTTACTTTTTTCATATTAATTACTTACTTGCAAAAAGTTTCACGTCTTCTTCACTGATTTCTTTTCCACCAAGAATAATCAATCTTTCTACCACATTACGCAGTTCTCGAATATTTCCCGTCCAGTCATATTCCTGTAACAATTTTATGGCTTTTTCGGTAAATTTCTTTTTTGCCGTACCGTGTTCGCTGGAAATTTTTTCGGAAAAATAATCTACCAACAGTGGTATGTCATCTCTTCTATCATTTAAAGCAGGTACTTTCACAAGAATAACCGCCAGCCTGTGATATAAATCCTCACGAAAACGGCCTTCTTCTATTTCCTTCTTTAAGTCTTTATTGGTCGCTGTTATTACACGTACGTCAACCTTTATATCTTTATCGCTCCCCACTCTTTGCACCTTGTTTTCCTGTAATGCACGAAGTACTTTTGCTTGTGCGGAAAGGCTCATATCTCCCACTTCATCCAAGAAAATGGTTCCTCCATTGGCAGCCTCAAACTTTCCTGCTCTTTCTTTGATTGCTGATGTAAACGCACCTTTTACGTGGCCGAAAAGTTCGCTTTCTATCAATTCGCTAGGTATTGCGGCGCAATTAACCTCTATCATCGGGCCATTGCTACGCGCGCTTTTTTGATGAAGCCAATGTGCCACCAACTCTTTTCCCGTTCCGTTGGGACCAGTGATCAGAACGCGGGCCTCGGTAGGTGCCACTTTTTCAATCATATCTTTTATATGTCCGATTTCTTGTGACTCACCAACCATTTCGTAGTTTTTGGAAACCTTTTTTTTGAGGCGACTGTTTTCAACAACCAATTCTTTTCGATCTAAAGCAATGCGCACGGTGTTCAGCAATCGGTTTAAATCCGGTGGTTTTGAAATATAGTCAAAAGCACCCATTTTCATAGTATTTACGGCGGTTTCCAAATCGCCGTGACCAGAAATCATGACCATCGGTATTTCAGGCTTTATTTTTTTTACTGCTTCCAAAACCTCAACACCGTCCATTTTTGGCATTTTGATATCACATAGCACCAAATCAAAATCTTCTTTTTTTATTATTTCCATTCCGGCAAGGCCATCTTCGGCTTCAAAAACTTCGTAACCTTGATTTTCTTCGGAAAGAATTTTAACCAAAACCCTTCTGATTGCTGCTTCGTCTTCTATTATAAGTATTCTGTACATTTAATATTTCAATTTTATTTCTGCCCTAAAATAAGGTCTTTTTCGGCAATATTACTTCTTAATATTTAAGCCATTTGAAAATCTCCTTATAGGTAGGTTTCTTTCCGTACATTAAAATCCCCACGCGATAAATCTTAGCTGCAAACCACACCATTCCAATAAAACTGCCGAATAGAATTACAACGGAAATAATCTGCTGCCAGACAGGAACGCCAAAGGGAATGCGCATTAGCATCACTACCGGAGAGGTAAACGGAATATATGAAAACACTTGCGAAACAGTGCCGTGCGGATTATCCATTACGGTAAAAAAACCAACATATACCGCTAAAACAAGTGGCATCAAAATAGGCATCATAAACTGTTGGGTGTCGGTTTCACTATCAACTGCGGCGCCAACCGAGGCGTATAATGAAGCGTAGAGTAAATAACCACCTACAAAGAAAAGGATGAACATCACTATTAAATTTAAAATCGGCAAGTTATTAATTTCCAACATTACATCATGTAAAACTTGCTGTGTGCCGCCATCAATACTATTCTCCATAATTTGTTGCGATGGAGAGGCTGAAGCGGCATCAACTCCAAAAATAGAGGTTACCACCGTCATCAAAACCAAAATTAAAACCACCCAAACCAAAAACTGGGCAATACCCGCCAAAGTGGTTCCAAATATTTTTCCCAAGAGCAAAACACGTGGCTTTACAGATGAAATTATAACTTCTATGACCCTGCTGGTTTTTTCTTCTATTACACTACGCATAATCATGTTGCCGTAAATGATGATAAACATAAACAGTAGATATCCTGCAACGCCCCCAAAGATTAATTTTAAACCAGAGCCCAGTTTCGATGTTTCTTTTCCTTTAAAAGTTTCTTGATTGGTATTGATGTCTATGTGAAGGCTTTTAATGGTTTCTGAATCAATTCCGGCTTCTTTCAACTTTAGCGTATTCACCCTAGTTTCCAACATATTGTTGATATCGCTCATCATTGAAAGAGATGGAGAATCTTCGGAATAAAAAGTTATTTTTTTGGAAAGGTCTTCTAAGTTTTCTGTTTTTGGAATAAATAGTAAACCATAAATTTCTTCAATTTCAGCTTCCTTTTTTGCGGCTTCCAAGGTAATGTTTTGCAATATTTTATACTGCATATGTGGTGAGCTGTTAAACTCATCTGCAAATAATCCAGTTTCGTCCAATATTGAAATCTTTCGAACTGTATCGCTGTTCAAACTAGACAAATAGGCAACCAAAGCAAAAATACCTACAAAGATAAACGGGCTCAAAAAAGTCATTATTATGAACGATTTATTGCGGACTTTGGTAAGGTATTCCCTTTTTATAATGAGCGAAAGGTGGTTCATTGTGGTTTAATTTTTTTGAATCGTTTCAATAAAAATATCGCTAGCAGAAGGAATTACTTCTACAAAATGGGTCAACTGTCCCTGTGAGGTTAGGTAGTTTACAAAATCATTTGTAGCTACTGAATCTGGCACTTTTACTTTGTATTGTAATTCATCATTAATGCTTTTAAATGTTGCCGGAAATACTTCAAATTTTTCCATTAACGAAGCCGAAATGGCTGCATGGTTTGGAGTTATCAATCCTATTTCAAACATATTGCTTCTGTATTGACGCTTAATATCGATCAACTTACCATCCAATATTTTATTGGATTTATAGATTAGTGCAATGTGGTCACACATTTCCTCAACAGATTCCATACGGTGCGTTGAAAAAATAACGGTTGCACCGTCATCGCGAAGTTTTAATATTTCATCTTTTATGATATTGGCATTTATAGGGTCAAAACCACTGAAGGGTTCATCAAAAATCAACAATTTCGGCTTGTGAAGCACGGTTACCACAAACTGGATTTTCTGTGCCATTCCTTTGGACAGTTCCTGTATTTTTTTGTCCCACCAATCGCCAATCTGCAAGCGGTCGAACCAATATTTCAGTCGCTCTTTTGCTTCTTGTTTTGAAAGTCCTTTAAGTTGCGCCAAATAAAGAGCTTGCTCTCCAACTTTCATTGTTTTATAAAGTCCACGTTCTTCGGGCAAATAACCTATGTATTTAACGTGATGTGGTTGGAGCGGCTCGCCATCCAAAATGACTGAGCCAGAGTCAGGCAATGTAATTTGATTTATTATTCTGATTAAGGTTGTTTTTCCGGCACCGTTTGGTCCCAATAGTCCGAATATGCTTCCTTTTTCTACCTCTATGGAAACGTTATTGAGCGCTTTATAATCACCATAGACTTTGGAAACATTGTTGACCACTAAAAGTTTTTCCATGAATTTTATTTGAAGTATGTAAATATATTGATTTGATAGTATCCCAACCTTCAAAGAGGCAAGATTTATGATTTTTTTTAGACAATAGAAATAGTAATTCAACAATTCTCATTTTTAGGCCTAAGAAGGCGGAAAAACAAAACCCACCCAAAAATTGAATTCTTGGGTGGGAAAAAAAATTGCTATGAAAAAGAAAAATTATCGCCTCTAGGACGAAGCGACATTTCAAATATATATAAAAATATTTATT
Source organism: Aequorivita sp. (assembly GCA_020435825.1). Classification (GTDB taxonomy): domain Bacteria; phylum Bacteroidota; class Bacteroidia; order Flavobacteriales; family Flavobacteriaceae; genus Aequorivita. The sequence goes on along the minus strand of JAGQYY010000037.1, from coordinate 5,480 downwards.
TAACGTTTGTTTAAGAGAACATATCTTTAACTTTTTCAAAAAATGATTTGTCTTCTTTTTCGGGTCTAGGTTGAAAATGAGCATCATCACTCATTTTTTCAAAAAAATCTTTTTGTTCTTTTGACAGGGATTTTGGAGTCCAGACATTTATATGGACCAATAAGTCTCCCGTTCCATAACCATTTATACTTGGGATTCCTTTATTGCGAAGTCTTAATATTTTTCCACTCTGTGTGCCGCTATCAATTTTAATACGGACCTTGCCGGTAACGGTTTCTATTTCTTTGGAAGTGCCCAAGGCAGCTTCAGAAAAGCTTATATACAAATCATAATGGAGGTTGTCGCCTTCACGTTGAAGTATATCATGCGGTTTTTCTTCAATGGCCACCAAAAGGTCTCCAGGTATTCCATTGCCTGGTGCATCGTTTCCTTTTCCAGAAACTTTAAGCTGCATTCCATCAACAACGCCAGCGGGTATCTTGATTGATACTGTTTCTTCAGTAACCAACATACCCTCAGCATCTGCATTGGCTGGTTTCGAATCTACAATCTGACCCGACCCTCCACAAGCACTACACGTGGCAGATGTTTGCATCCTACCCAAAATAGTGTTCTGGATACGGGTTACTTGACCCTGGCCGTTACAGGTTGAACAGGTTTTATACGTGGTTCCCTGAGCAAGTTTTTTACGCTTAACTTTTATTTTTTTCTCAACGCCGTTGGCTATTTCCTCCAAAGTAAGTTGCACGCGGATACGAAGGTTACTTCCCTTTAAGGTTCTGCGGCCACCACCAAAACCGCCGCCAAAACCACCACCGAAAGCACCGCCAAAAATATCTCCAAACTGGCTGAAGATGTCATCCATATTCATACCACCGCCACCAAAACCGCCGCCACCATCAAAAGCACGATGACCGAATTGATCATAGCGGGAACGCTTGTTTGGGTCACTGAGAACCTCATAAGCCTCCGCGGCCTTTTTAAACATAGCCTCTGCTTCGTGATCACCCGGGTTTTTATCAGGATGGTATTGCAATGCCTTTTTTCGGTAAGCCTTTTTAATTTCGGCTGCCGAAGCACTTTTTGAGATTTCTAAAATTTCGTAATAATCTTCCTTCATATTTTATTGTCCTATAACCACTTTTGGATAGCGGATTATCTTGTCGCCCAAGGTATATCCTTTTTCAACCACATCAATAATTTTACCTTTCAATTTTGCGTTGGGAGCGGGAATTTGCGTTATTGCTTCATGTGAATCGGCATCAAATGCGTCTCCCTCTTTTGCGTCTATTTGCTCTAGTCCTTTAGCGCGCAAGGTTTCACGCAATTTATTGTTGATGAGTTCCACTCCTTTAAAGTGGTTGTCACCCCCCATTTTTTCAATTTCTTTCAATGCACGTTCAAAATCATCCAATATTGGCAACAGGGAAACAATTACATCTTCGCCTGCGGTTTTGAACATTTCAACACGTTCGCGGGAAGTGCGTTTTTTATAATTCTCAAATTCAGCAAAAAGGCGCAGATAGCGGTCTTTTTCGCGTTCAAACTCATTTTGTAATTCCGAAATGGCATCAGCTACGTTTTCTTCAGCTATTTCTTGTTCGTTTATTTCTGCATCGTCAAAACCTACCTCTTCTTCACGGTCGGTTTGTTTGAATTTATCGTTTTTGCTCATAATAGCGTTTTCTTTCAATTTTTCAGAAGGGAGCAAAAGTACTGCCATTTGTTCTAAAATGTCAAAATGTCACAGGATTTAATTTAATATTATTTTAAGAGAAAAAATCGACTTAAAGTATATTTTTGTTGATTGTAACAAAAAACAACAACTTATGAAATCAACATTTTTGAAAATTACATTAATGGCTTTTATTACAATAGGTGCATTTTCTTGTAAAAACACTGAAAAAGAAGCTGAAGCAATAACCGAAGTAGCTGCAGAAGCTACAGATATGGCAACAGAATATACAGTGGATACAGCGGCTTCGCAAATTATGTGGGAGGGTGCAAAACCAACTGGAAGCCATCATGGAACCATTAAACTTTCATCTGGGACTATTCATCTTAACGAAGGTAAGGCTGAAGCTGGAAATTTCGTGATTGACATGAACACAATTAACGATGAAGATTTAGAAGGTGACGATAAAGCAAACTTAGAAGCTCACTTAAAAGGAACTGTTGAAGGTAAAGAAGGTGACTTTTTTAATGTGAAAGAATATCCAACCGCCAAATTTGAAATGACAGGTATTGAAAATAATATGGTTAAAGGAAACTTGACCATTAAAGACAAAACCAATGCTATTGAATTTCCTGTAACCGTAACTATGGAAGGCGATAAAATGATGCTGAAAAGCGAAACTTTTGAAATTGATAGAACTAAATGGGATGTTAACTATGGCTCAAAATCCATTTTCCCAAGCTTAGGTGACAAGTTCATCAATGATGCTATCAAAATAACTGTTTCTTTGGTTGCTACTAAAGCGTAATCATAAACATTTTTCAAAAAAAACTGAAGAGGGGCAAATTTGCCTCTCTTTACTTTTATAATAAATCCTGCAGTGCGTTTTCCAAATTGTAAAACTTAAACTGATAACCAAGTTGCTCAATTTTATGGGAACTGACCAATTGTCCCTCCAAGGCCAAAACGGACATTTCACCCAATAAAAGTCTTAATGTAAAAGCAGGAATATTAGGCATCCAAAGCGGAATGTTTAGCTTCGAGGCAATCATTTTTGTCATTTTTTTATTTTGAACTGGGTTTGGAGCCACGGCATTGTATTTTCCTTCCAATTGGTTTTTAAGGAGAAAAAGATATATTCCTGCAATATCCTGAATATGAATCCAAGACTGCCATTGGTCCCCACCTCCCAAAGGGGCGCCAACCCCAAATTTGATGGGTTTTATTAGTTTTGGCAGAGCACCTTCTTCTTTTGCCAATACTACGCCGGTTCGCACCTTACTCACTTCCATTCCAGAATTTTTAAATTTTGCAGCAGCGGTTTCCCAAGCTACAACTACTTCAGCTAAGAAGGTATCATCAACTTCGTTGTCTTCTTCGGTGTATAATTTTGTTTTGGAATTAGGATAAATTCCCACTCCGCTTGCTGTAATAAAATGCACAATATTGTGATCTGTTTTTTGCAATGTTTCATGAAGAAGGTTTATGGATTCTAACCTACTGTCCAGAATAATCTTTTTATATTGTTTGGTCCAACATTTTGAAATGGAAGCACCCACTAAATTAATTATTGCAGTTACTCCATCAAAAGCCTCAATATCAATTTCACCTTTTTTAGGATTCCAGTAAAATCCTTTGTAATTTTTACTTTTTTCAATTTTTTCTTTACTGGTTGTGAAGTAATTAACAGCAATTCCTTCATTATGGCATTGCCTAACCAATTCACTGCCAATAAGTCCTGTAGCCCCTGTTATCAACACTTTCTTAATCATAATTCTAATTTAGAAATTCAAATGCAAACGGCAAAGACCGTTAACGGAAGATTGTGAATTGGTTAATTCTAAAATCTGAATTTAGCATTTTGTTGCCCGCAACATTTAGTTTCGCTGAATGTTAAAAGTCACTTTTCGCCTCTTAACATTTCTTTTTTTCCTGGTGGGCCGGAAAGACGTTCAACAGAAAAACCTACTGCTTGCATTGCCCGACGGGCATTCCCATTGGCGGCATAAGTTACCAATATACCGTTTGGTTTCAGGGAATTATACATTATTTGGAATATTTCTTCAGTCCAAAGTTCGGGTTGAACCCTGATTCCGAAAGCATCAAAATAAATAAGGTGATACCTGTTTTCAGCATTTATATCTGAAAAAAATTGTTCTTTTTTTTTGAGTTGAAAATTGTCTGAAATAGCAGTTTTTTCTTCCCAAGAAATTTCGTGAAGCTGTAAAAATTTTTCTTCGGAAGCATTCAAAAGTGAAGCGTAATTAAGTTTTTCAATTTCATCCAATCTTAATGGATAGGCTTCGACACCTGTATAATCAATCTGGAAAACATTTTTTTCAGTTTCCAAAAAAGTTAGAAACGCATTTAAACCGGTGCCAAAACCAATTTCCATTATAGAGATTTCAGTTGCAGCGTTTTTAGAAGACCAATAATAAAGTCCTTCCTTTATAAAAACGTGAAGGGCTTCGGCTATTGCACCATGCTTAGAGTGGTATTGTTCATCCCACTCCGGAATATGCAAAGTATAAGAGCCGTCACCCGTTCTTAATAAAGTTCTTTTCAATAATTATTGTTTTTCAACTTCTGGGATAAGTACGCCATCAGCTTCAAAAGCAAGGGTACGTTTTGTTTCTGTGATGGCTGCAATTTCTTCAGCAGATTTTCCACCATCTTCAGCGTAGTGGCGTTGATCTTCTACGCTCATCTCCTCAACATATGCTTTTCCGTTTACAATTATTTCTTGTCCAGCAATGTCTTTCGGCATAAAGAAACCATAATCCTTAAACCGCACCATTGCTTCTTGTTCTCCCATTTCAAGATTCATCCAACAACCTTTTTTCTGGCATACTTCTTTTACGGTTGCCGCAAATTTTACAGTTACCGTATCACCAGGTTTTAGGTTTTTGTATTTTTCCAACATTTCATTTTTCGTCAACACGTTTTCATCGGTAATTTTGTCACCAAAAGTTTGATAGTTTACTGCAATTTCTTCTTTTTCAGCCGTAGGCATTTCTTCAGTTTTTCCGTTTTTACAACCTAATACTACAAATGACAACGCTACTAAGTATAGAATTTTTTTCATCATAAAAATGTTTAATAATTAATTGATTGATACTACGTTGCAATTTTAATGATTTTTTGAATTTTATATGGCCTAAATTTTACCTATTTTTACCGAATAAACATTTCTTTTGATGAATTCTTCCACCACACAAAAAATTGACATACAAAAAGTTGAATCTTCCAGAATTGGAGAAGTAGATTTTAGCAATCTTACCTTTGGGAGTACTTTTAGTGACCACATGTTTGAATGTGATTATAAAGATGGTGCGTGGCAAAACCCAACCATTAAACCCTACGGACCATTAACAATTTCACCTGGAGCTAAAGTTTTTCATTACGGTCAGGCCGTTTTTGAAGGTATGAAAGCCTATAAGGATGAAAAAGGTAAAATATGGCTATTTAGGCCAGAACAGAATTTTTTACGAATAAACAAATCTTCTGTCAGGATGGCGATGCCAGAATTTCCAAGAGAGATTTTCTTTGAAGCGCTTACCTCCCTCGTTAAGTTAGATAAGGATTGGGTTAAGCCAGGGCTTGGAAATTCATTGTACATCCGCCCTTTTGTAATGGGAACCCAGGTTGGGGTCGGCGCATCACCATCAACAGAATATAAATTTATGATATTGATGTCTCCCGCTCAAGCCTATTACACGGGCGATGTTAAAGTTGTAATCGCTGATCATTACAGCCGTTCTGCCAATGGTGGTGTGGGTGCCGCAAAAGCCGCTGGCAATTATGG
>JAGQYY010000036.1:24734-25997 GCA_020435825.1 Aequorivita sp. | reverse complement strand
AGCTGAAGTAATTTCCATAAGACCTGAAAAAGTTGGCGAAGACGAAATTATTTCCGAAGAAAGCATTACAAAAGCTTTAAATGGAAGAACGCCCGAAGCTATTGTAATTAGGACGCTTCCAAACATTTTAGATAAAAAACAAAAGCATTGGTCCAATACCAATTGGCCTTTTCTCCACGAAAAAGCCGCCTTGTTTTTACGAAAAATAGGAGTAAAGCATTTGTTGATTGATTTGCCTTCCGTTGACAAAGAAAAAGATGAAGGTGCACTTTTAGCACACAAAGCATTTTGGGATTTTCCTAAAAATCCGCGGGAAGACTGTACAATTACAGAGTTTATCTATGTTCCGGATTCAATTGCTGATGGAAGTTATTTGCTTAATTTGCAAATCGCCTCGTTTCATAACGATGCTTCGCCCAGCAAGCCCGTACTTTATAAAATTAAAAACCAATAAACATGGAATATCTTTTTATCGGTTTAGCCGTAGGTGCTGTTTTGGCTTACTTTCTTTTTGCTCGTTTCGGTAGCGGTGGAAAAAAGGAACGAGTAAATACGCAGTCTGTTATTTTAATGGAAAAAATTCGCAGTGTATGCAAATTCATTACCGTGGAAGGTGATTTTTCTGAAATTTTCTATTATGAAAACGTAAAGGACAAGTGGCTGAATTTGCTTTTGGGAAAAAAGAAAGCCCTCGTTTTAATTGAAGCCAAAGCACACATTGGTTTTGACCTAACAAAAGTGAAGATGCATGCAGACACCAAAAACAAGACCATCATTTTAACTAACTTTCCCCAACCCGAACTGCTTACCATTGAAACCGATTTTAAATATTACGACAAACGCGAAGGATGGGCAAACCCTTTTACAGCATCAGATTTAACCGAAATAAACCAAGAAGCCAAAAAACATATCGTTGACAAAATTCCTGAAAGCGGCTTGTTGAACGAGGCTTCAAAACAAGCCTTGGAAACCATCCAGCTAATGGAAAAATTGGTAGAAACCATTAATTGGAAGCTTGACTATTCCGCTTTGGAAGTCCAAGAGAGCCCAAAGGAAATTGCTTCAAAAAAATGAAACTGATTGTTGTTTTTTCTGTTTTCTTAAGTATGTCGGCGTTTGCCCAGGATTATGAAAGGGTGGACGCCATCATTTCAATGTATCCAAACACTTTTGACAATCCAGAAAGACTTTCAAAATTTATTGCCCGCGATTTTACCTCCGAAGAAGATAAAGTTAGGGCAATCTATACTTGGATCATCCAAA
>JAGQYY010000036.1:0-24635 GCA_020435825.1 Aequorivita sp. | reverse complement strand
GACTTTCAAAATTTATTGCCCGCGATTTTACCTCCGAAGAAGATAAAGTTAGGGCAATCTATACTTGGATCATCCAAAACATTGCCTACGATCCCGATGAGTACAAGCAATTTGATTACACATTCACAAACTATCGCGAACGAAACGAAAAGGATGAAAAATTGCGTAACAAAATCATTCAGAGAACCCTCCAAAAAGGTGTTGCCGTTTGCGAGGGATATGCCATGCTTTTTGAAAAATTGTGTGAGCAACAGGGAATAAAAAACTACTTGGTTCGCGGCGATATAAAATCCAACTTTCCAGATATCGGACGACCTTTTAAGCGTGTCCATATGTGGAATGTAGCCAGTATTGAGGGAAAATATTATCTATTTGATGCTACTTGGGGCGCTGGAAAGTACAATGGAAAATTTATTAAGGAACCAAGCTATTTTTATTACGAAACCCCGCCCGAGCTTTTTATAAAAACACACTATCCCGATATGCCCGAAGATGCTTTTATGGACGAAATAATGAGCAGGGAACAATTTTCTGAACAACCACTGATTATTGAAAAAAGCCTATTGGCAAAAGATATTGAATCCCCATCAAAAGGGTTGCTTTTTGAAGATGCATATTTTGGCGAAATTTTGTTCTCTATTAAAAACATTGACCCTGAAAAGATTTCATATTCTTACGGAACCGATATAATTTCTATTAAAGAGATTGAACGGGAAGCAAACAAAATAAAATTCAATGTGCCTTTAATCATCGGCGCAAAAACGTTGCTAATCTATTTTGATGGAAAACCCGCTTTGGGCTATAAAATAAACTGAAATAGTATGAACATTGAGCAATTTCGCGATTATTGTTTATCGAAAAAAGGCGTTAGCGAGTCTTTTCCTTTTGATGAAAAAACGCTCGTTTTTAAAGTAATGGGAAAAATGTTTGCGCTAACGGGGTTAGAATATAATCCCGCACAAGCCAACCTAAAATGCGACCCAGAACGGTCCATTGAACTTCGTGAGGAATATGACGGATTAATCAGGCCAGGCTACCATATGAGTAAAATGCATTGGAATACCGTGGAATTGGAGCGAAACATACCAAACAAACTGGTTATGGAATTGATTGACCATTCCTATAACTTGGTTGTGAAAAGCCTAACAAAAAAATTGCAAGCGGAACTAGCTTCGCTTTAAAACATAAGAAACTAAATGAACAACTCTTCCGATTTTTACAAATTACAGATTGAAATCCATTCTGAGGAGCTGCAAAAAATAAAACAAAAACTTGCAGTTTCCAGTGCCATTAGGCTTGTAGTGTTTTTGCTGGCATGTTTTGGTGTATATTTTTTCTTCGGAAATGCAAAATTTGTAATTGCTGTTATCGTATTGGCAACAGCAGCATTTGTTTATTTGGTTTCAAAACATAGCGGTCTGCAATACAAACGTGACTTGAAAAAGAAGTTGATAGAGCAAAATGAAACTGAACTGGAGGTGCTAGATTGCACTTTTCATCATTTGCCCTCTGGCGAAAAGTATAAAGATCCGCTCCATTTTTACAGCCAGGATATTGATCTTTTTGGCCGCGGTTCTTTCTTTCAATATTTAAACAGAACTGCGTTGGAAAGTGGCTCAGACTTTTTGGCGAAGATTTTCACGGAAAACAAAATTGATTCTATTCCAGTTAAGCAAAAAGCAATCACAGAACTTTCGGGAATGCCCAAATGGCGACAGCAGTTTTCCGCAATTGCTTCTTTGGTAAAAACTGAGGTTTCCGCAGCTGAGGTAACTAATTGGCTTAAAGACTATAAACCTTTTGTTCCAAAATGGATTGTGACCGTTTCACTGCTCTTTTCAGTTATATCCGTAGGGTTGATTGTTTTGAATTATCTGGATATGGTCTCTGGATATGCGGTTGCAGGGTGGTTCTTTTTAGGTTTGGCCATTACTGGGCGTTATTTGAAAAAAATAAATGACCTTTCCGCAAAAACCTCAAAAATACAAAGCACTTTTGAGCAGTTTCACAAATTGATTTTAGAGATTGAAAAACAGGATTTTACTTCAGGGTTGCTTTCTGAAAAAAGAAATTTAATTCTCGGTTCTAGCACGAAAGCATCTGCCGTTTTAAAGAAATTTGCCAAACATTTGGATGCGTTGGACCAACGGAGCAATATGTTAATTGGTGTTATTGCCAACGGATTTATGCTCCGCGATCTACGCCAAAGTTATAATATAGAAAAATGGATTGAAATACATAAAGAAAGTGTTCCATTGTGGTTTGATGTCATCATTTTTTTTGATGCGTATAACAGTTTGGGCAATTTCAGTTTTAATCACCCCAACTATGTTTTTCCAAAGATAAATGATGATGTTCCTGTCCTAAAAGCAAAAGGAGCCGGGCATCCTTTATTAAAAGAAACCATGATGGTTCGTAACGACTTCCAAATAAATTCTGAGGAATTTTTCATTGTTACTGGCGCAAATATGGCAGGGAAGAGTACATTTTTGAGAACTGTTTCACTACAAATTGTAATGGGCAATATCGGTCTGCCTGTTTGTGCCGAAAAAACCGAATATAATCCTATAAAGCTTATTACGAGTATGCGGACGACCGATAGTTTAACGGATGATGAGTCCTACTTTTTTAGTGAATTGAAACGTTTGAAATTTATTGTTGAGGAAATAAAAACAGACCGTTATTTCATCATTTTAGACGAAATTCTGAAAGGGACAAACAGCACAGACAAAGCCATTGGCTCCCGCAAGTTTGTTGAAAAGCTTGTAGCCAGTAATTCCACGGGAATCATCGCCACACACGATTTAAGCCTTTGTGCCGCAGCTGAAGAATTGCTCGAAGTGAAAAATTATTTCTTTGATGCCCGAATTGAAAATGACGAGCTCTTTTTTGATTATACTTTTAAGCCCGGAATCTGCCAAAACATGAATGCTTCCTTTTTGTTGAAGAAAATGCAGATAGTAGATTGAGCAATAGGATAATATAAAAGATTTGGCACTGCACGCTCATCGAACCTACTTTACACTCCCGTTCGATGGTTTCCGAAAAAATTAATGAATTGCGGATCTAAAATATCTCCAAGTTTCTTTCTAAAGCCGAATATATAAAAGGGCAGTATCCAAATGTTTCACTTTGAAACCGACAAAACTTAATTTGTGGAAGCTTTTTTTGTGGACTCCAGATACTATTTGGAAAAGGATATATAAAAAACATCCTTTTTTTATATAGAAGAAGTGTGTATTTTCACGGTTTTGCAAATGGTACATATTTCAGAATGGATTCAGTAACACAGATTGTTTTGGGTGCTGCCGTGGGCGAAGCGGTCTTGGGCAAAAAGATTGGCAACAAAGCAATGGTTTTGGGCGCAATAGCCGGAACGATTCCAGATATGGATGTTGTTGCAAACTATTTTACCGATACCGTTTCTGCATTGGAAATCCATCGTGGGTTTACGCACTCCATTGTTTTTTCGGTTGTTTTCGGACTGTTTTTTGGCTGGCTGCTTTCGCTTTGGGACAAACGTGCCAGTTTAAAGGAATGGTCGTTGTTTTGGTTTTTGTGTTTCGTCACGCATCCGTTGTTGGATGCCCACACTACTTGGGGTACGCAGCTTTTTTGGCCATTTGATCTTCGGTTGGCCTATAAGAATATTTTCGTCATTGATCCGCTATATACTTTGCCGTTTTTGGTGTTTTTGATTTTGGCAATGTTTCAAAAAAGAGGAAGTATCAAAAGACGAAAATTCAATAATTTGGGATTGATAGTTAGTAGTGCTTATATGTTGCTGACATTGGTTTTTAAAGGAATAACATATCAAAAATTTATAAATGCACTCGCAGAACAAAAGATTGATTACATAGCGATTGAAACTAAACCGAGCCCATTGAACACGATTTTATGGACTGCAAATGTGGAAACCGAAAAAGATTTTTTGATTGGTGATTATTCTTTTTTTGATAGCAAGCCGATCCAGTTTTCCTCGCATCCAAAAAACCAAGATGCTTTGGGAGCCTTTGCCGAAGAAGATAAAGTTAAAAGGCTTATAAAAATTACTAATGGTTGGTACACGGTTACTGAAAGACCCGACGGAATCTATTTAAACGACCTGCGCTTCGGGATGATGAGCGTTGATCCAAACTCAGAAAGATTTGCGTTTAGTTTTCTTATTAAAAAAACAGGAAACAAATTGACGGTTACTGAGGAAGAAAAAAACACTCGCGATGCAGGAAAATTACTTTCAGGCCTCTGGAAACGGATTAAAGGAAATTAGCAGCTCAGATCGGCAATAATTTTCCATTCTCCATCAATCTTTCTGAAGATTATTAGAAATACTCCATTCGCATCGCCAGCATCTCGAACCAAATGGAATTGGCCCATTACGTAATATGAATGCTCTTCAATTTTCGTGATTGATTCAAGTGTGAAGCTTAGGGTCCCCGTATATTCTTTTGAAGGATACCCTTTTTTATAATTATCCAACGTTTTTTGCCAACCGCTTGTAATTCCTTTACTGCCATAGAATTTTAAGGAATCGCTTTTCCAATAGCCTTGCATAAAACCTTCAAGATCGTTTTGGTTCCAGGCATTTTCCTGAATTCTTAATACCGAAAGGATGGCCTCTTTATCATCGGTTTCGGTTTGCGCTACAACATTTAAAGTTATGGTTAAACAGAAAAGTAGAAGTTTTTTTTTCATAATGTGTTGTTCAGAATTTATTATCGAATCCGTTTTAAGTTTAGTTTAAAATTTCACACGTCTAATTTCGTACTCTATTATTTAAAGCACACTTTTCTGTTTTTTGTAAAAGGCATCTGCCTGCATTTGCATAAGCTCTCTTGCCTTTTTTCGCTTGTAATCGTAAAGTTCCTGTTCTTCTGCAATATCAGCATAAACCCTGTTGTTTATGTTGCGGTCTGTGGTTACTAATACATCGCGTTGTGCTTTTTGTTGCGTTACCCAAGATTTTAGAGCACTTTCCTGTTCTTCCAACTTTAAATCGTATGCACTTTTAGGGGAAAGTAGTTTGGCTAAAATGGGTGATGTTTCAATTGCCAAAAATAATAAAAAGATAAAGAGCGATGGCAACCAAGGAAGTTTGTTTAACGCATTTACGCGAGCCATCAAGCCGTCAAAGCCATCGATGATTGGTTGGGTGTCCGCAACCTTTGTTTTGTATTCTTTGGCTAAGGTTGTCATTTGTGTTTCGGCTGCGGCTATCTTTTCTGCGTTTGTTTTCTTTAGTTCTGCCAATGTAGCGAGCGCTGCATCGTGTTTTTCGCGTTTTTCCTTGTAAACGGGGCCTTTACCCAATTTTTGTGTGCCCGCTGTGCCTTCAGCTTCTGAAATGTAAGTGTCATAAAGTGCGTTTACTTCGGCTTCTTTTGTAGTTATCTCGTTTTTTAGGCCTTCAATTTCGGTTTCAAGGGCTTTTATGGAAGGGGTGTACTGAAGTGCCAACTGGTCTTTGTTTGCCAGGGTCATTTCATTCTTCTCTGTGAGCAAGACTTGGTTGATTTCCTTTTCAAAAATCTTCATTTCCAGAGGCTTTGAGATAACGATTGCGATAATTATGGCCAAAGCAATTCTTGGCGATGCCTGCAGCAATTCATCAAAAAAACTGTTGCGTTTTTTGATGGTGGAAACGATGAATCTATCGAGATTGAAGATCAGCAATCCCCAAATGATTCCAAAAAAAATAGCGGAGTAATAATTGTCGAAAACCGTATAAAGCGCATAGGCAGCGGCGATGGTTGCCATAACGGCGGTAAAGAAAACGGTGGCGCCAATGCCGGCGTATTTTGTGCGTTCACCGGGCGAACATTCGTTAAGGATGGCGGTATCTGCGCCGGAGCAGAAGATGAAAAAACGTTGTAACATAGTTTTTTTAGATTGATGAGTCTATATAACGCTATTTGAATCAGTTTGTTACAGTATTACCTAAGAAATTGTTAAAAAATACTATCGTTTCAAGGTAAAATGGCCGCGATAGGTTCTTCCATTTTTGAAGGTGGCTTTAAACCAATAATCTGAAGAGGGCATTTGTTTGCCGTTATAGGTACCATCCCAACCGTTATTATCAAGGTTTAGGGAATAAAGAATTTTACCGAAACGGTTGAATATTTCTACATGCGCCAGTTGCTCGTTGTTACGGTCTTGTCCGGCTACTTGCCAGTAATCGTGGTAACCATCGTTATTAGGGGTAAAAAAATTGGGGAAGCCAATAACGTATGCTAGTATAGTTGTGGCGCCGCAACCGTTGGTGTCTTTTACTGTTATTATATGTTCGCCGGGCGAGACGTTTTCAAAGACGGGGTTTTGCTGAAAGGGGCCGTTATCTAATGCGTAAATATAATTGCCAACGCCTTCTGCTACTACCGTTAAGGTTGCATTGCCAACGTTGCCTGTTAGTTGGTAGGTTATTTGTGCAGTTTCCGAAGCTATTACAGTAAATGTGTGGGTGTTGGTGCAAGAATAGGTTTCGCTGTTGATGGTTTTGCTTCGGGTTACGGTTAGGGTGTAGGTTCCGGGTTCGTTTATTTCAATCGTGGGGGTGGTATCGCCGTTGGACCAGTTGAATGCTGCATCTGTGATTGTTCCTATTAAACCTGAATCTATTGTAATGGTTTCGGGGTAAGCGTTTAGGCAATAAATGTAGGTTTCTTCCCCTTCAAACTCTGGGGTGTTGATTATGTTGAGGTTTATTTTGGCAGTGCCTAGGCAACCTCGGTCTCCGCTGATCCGGGCATAAATAGTTTGAGTGTTCGCTTGTGTGTTTGTGAAAGGGTCTGGAAGCGGGTTGGTTTGCGAAATTGCTTCATCGTAAGAGAGATGATAGGTTACATCGGTATTATTTCCAAAGAGAATTTGTAATTCTGAAGTTGTTTCAGAAAAATTAAAGCTTGCGAAACCTGGGGTGCCCACTGTGGAACAATTAACCAAAAAGAAATCGGAAGCCGTGTTTGTTGTGGTATTCAAGGTTATTTCGGCTATACCTATGCAACCGTAATCAGAAACTACACGGGCGTATATAATCTGATTAGGCTGGTTGTTGGTGTACCTTTCTGGGTTTCTAATTGCATCTGTGTTATTTTGTGCGTCCGTAAAGGTTTTGTGGAACGAATATAGGCGGAGAAGTGGGTCTCCATTAATGATGTTCTCTTCTGCATCAAAAAGATTGAAGGTTGCCAGACCATCAGCCAGCGGTTCGCACTGGTATAGCTCGGTATCTTGAACGGATATTGGGCCTGAATACTGAATGAGAACTTCGTCCGTGGCAATGCAATTGTTGCCGTAGTCTATTTCTACTTTATAGATGCCAGCAGTGGTAACGGTGAGTTGGGCAAAGGTTTCGCCAGTGATAAGTATGCCATCTTTGTACCATTTGTAGCCCATAGGGGTTGTTCCTTGTGGCGTGGCATCCAGAATGTAGGTTTCGTTTTCGCAAAGTGGGTTGTTAGTAATAAAACTTCGGTCTGGGCCAAGGTCGGCAGCAATGTTGAAACTGCCTCCTTCAAGGAAAACGGCAGAATCGTAACGGTAATTTGCTTCGTCCGCGATTACGAGTTTTATGTGGTAGTCTTGGTTTACGGTTACGGGGGTTTCTGCAATTAGGATTTTGGTCTGGCCGTTGAAGTTTATAGGAACGTTAGGGCCGTTCCAGCCTTCAAAATAGGTTTCGTTAATGGGCGGACATGAACCGGGAATTCCAGAATGGACGGTGGTGACCAAAACAGGAGTATCGGTGCCCGGCACGAGGGCGATGTTGTTATAAGTACCGCCAATGGGCTTGATTAAAAAGGCAAAGGCATCACTATAAATGCAGGTGTTGGGGTCGCCTTGTTGGTATTCCTCGGAAGCGAAGAGGTAACGGAATTTTATATTGTCTGCATTCGGTACAAAATCGAACTCGATGATGGTGGCGTTGGTGGTGTTTGAGATGTTGAGGGCGTTTTCCAGATCTGAATCGCCGGGCCAATTGGGTGCATCATCATCGCTGAGGGTTGTGTTGGGGCCAGGGACGTTTTGTAGCTTGCCGGTACTCATTACAATGCCTTTTTCAAAAGGAAAATTGCTACCATTGGCACTGAAATAGCCAAAACTTTTGTCGCTATCGGAGAAGTTACCGCTAGTAGTGGCGGTTATTTGAACGTTGCTGATGCAACCGCTATCTATTAGAATATCTTCAACAAGTTGTTGGGGAGTGTAGGTTGTGGCGTTTACCTGAATGTTTTGTGCAGGAGCGAATTTTATGCAAAAAACGACCAATAGCAAAAAAACGACCGACTTCATTTAATGGGTATTACTTTTCTTTTATAGCGGGGGCAAATTTATACTTTCTGAGTGCTGTTTTCAAGTTTCTTTTATTAAAGTTTAGTCTTTCCAGCATGGGT
Organism: Aequorivita sp.; assembly: GCA_020435825.1. Taxonomy (GTDB): domain Bacteria; phylum Bacteroidota; class Bacteroidia; order Flavobacteriales; family Flavobacteriaceae; genus Aequorivita. Next base: position 16,245 of record JAGQYY010000036.1, on the reverse strand, counting down.
TGCGCACTTATACTCTTCTATGGAGAAGCTACTCAGCGCCTCAGTTGCATGTTGTGTGATGAAAAACCCATTGCACGGTTCTGACGAACTTTACAATGGGATGTATAAAAATGTTGTGTTTTGTTTCTATATAGGTTTTGTGACCTCAAACTTCAACCCACTTTCGCTGTCTGTGAAAAATGTTTTGTCTCCACTTTTGGAAATTTTAAGCGTCATTTTTGTGCGGGTAGTAGTAATAGTTTGCGTGCCAGGATTGTAGCTCCAAGTTGCATTTTTATTTGAAGTGGTGCTGTATGAATAAGCTGTGCCGTTTTGCTGTTTTTCCTTTATCTCAAAACTATTATCAGCATAAAGGTTAATAACGGCATTGGCCATTGCTGCTGCCATTTTTGGATTGCTGGAGCTATTTTCAACATTTACCACAAGCCAAGTGCCTGTAACGTCTTTTTGGGTTAGAGATTGGCTTTGTGCAGTTGCAGCAACGAGAACGAAGACGAAGAGAGTAATTAGATTTTTCATTATGTTATTATTTTAAAGAATTGTTTTGATGTACTTTTAAACTTTTGTGAAGATAGCAATTTTTATGCTTTTTTAAATACAGGGAGGTTAATATGATGGAAAAAAGAGGAATGAAGTAAGCCCCTTGTAAAACGGGGCTTTCCTATTTGGCTAGTATCTGGTTAAAAAATTACTGTTTGATGATTTTTAGGGTAGCTTGCTTGCCGCTACTAAGGCTATTTATATAAAAAATGCTCCAAATTTCAGGGGCATTCCGGTTGTAGTTCAGCCATACAAACTATTGAAAAACCTTTGTTTTATAATCCTTAATTCTCTTGATCCTTCTTTAGTTTATATATTTACATCGAATCGTTTTCAAAATGTCATCACTAAAATCAAAAAAGAATTTTACTTTTGTAATCTATCCCTATTAACATGCCGCAACACAGGTTCATAGTTTGTAATTATACCCAATCCCTATCATCAGGAAGTGTTTCTTGGCAATCACCTAGTAATATAGCTTTGGTGAAATATTGGGGAAAGTATGGCGAGCAAATGCCCATGAACGCTTCTGTCAGTTTTACCTTGAAGAACTGTAATACCAAAACTTCGTTGTCTTTTGAAAAGAAAGATTCCGAAGGTTTTGATTTTGAAGTATATCTTGACGGGAAAAGAGAGGTTTCATTCGAACCGAAGATTAAAAAGTTTTTTGAAAGGGTAGAGGTATATTTGCCATTTTTGAACTATTTCAAATTTAAGATAGAAACCACCAATAGCTTTCCGCACAGTAGTGGCATTGCTTCCTCGGCCAGTGGGATAGGTGCTTTGGCCCTCTGCTTGATGGACATGGAACGGCAAATGCAACCCGAGATTCCAGATGATTATTTTGTTGAAAAAGCTTCCTTCCTTGCGCGTTTGGGCTCTGGAAGTGCTTCAAGAAGTGTGGATGGCCCGTTAATTGTTTGGGGCGAACATCATAAAATTGAGGGAAGCAGTAATCTTTTTGGCACAAAATATCCCTTCGATATTCATGAAGATTTTCAAAATTATCAAGATACTATTCTTTTGGTGGATAAAGGGGAGAAACAGGTGAGCAGTACTTTGGGCCACGACTTAATGCTGGACCATCCATTTGCGGAACAACGGTTCAGGCAAGCAAAGGAAAATCTCTCCAAATTGATTCCTGTTTTTAAAAACGGCGACCTTTCCGAATTTATAAAAATTGTGGAAAGCGAAGCATTATCGTTGCACGCAATGATGATGACTTCAAGTCCCTATTTCATTTTGATGAAACCAAACACTTTGCAGATAATCAATCGCATTTGGAAATTTAGGGAAGAAACCGGTAGCAATGTTTGCTTTACATTGGATGCTGGTGCCAATGTTCACGTGCTTTATCCAGAAATCGAAAAGGAAACTGTTTTACACTTCATCAAAAAAGAACTTTCAAAATTCTGTAAAAACGAAGAATTTATTGAGGATGAGGTGGGTTTGGGCGCTGAAAAAATTCTTGGCTAGGCCTGTTTCTCCTTATTGTTTCGTATTATGAAAATAAAAAGTGCAGAACCAACAATCCCTGCCAATACATACCACCACCAAGCTACATTATTATTTAAATCTATTGGGGCAGTATCGCCAATAAGTACAAGACCGGCCCAATATTGAGGAGCAACCGTACGGCCCTCAGCTTTGGCTATATAACTTAGTTTTGCTTTTCGCAAGGCTTCATCTTTTGGCATTCCTACGGAAAGATTGTCGTAAAAAAGTTTTACGATTTTGGCACTGGATTCTTCGTCTATTTCCCAAAGACTGGTCAATATGCTCTCGCTTCCGGCATAATTGAATGCGTGTGCCAAAGATATCATTCCTTCACCAGCTTGATAGGTGGGCTTTCCTGTTTCACAAGCGGTTAGAATGGCGAGATTGGAGGAAAGATCTATATTGTAAATTTCATAGGAGTAGAGCGAGTTCTCGTCATAATTTTCTTCGCCATTGGTTTTTTTTGCAAAGATAAGACGGCTCAAATCGGGACTTATGTTATTGCTTTCTGCGTGAGTGCCAATGTGTATTATTTTGTGTTCCTTGGCCCGGTTAATGAACAACTCTTTGCTTGCGTTTTCATTTATAAAATAATTGCCATCAAAAACCTTGGCATATTGTTTCACCAAATCTTCGCTGAAAGGTTGCGGAAGTAATGTTAAATAGGTTTTGTCCAACGCTACGGAATCCTTGATCGTAAGTTTGTATTCTTCCTTCATTTCTTTGTTGAAGCCTGGTGCAAATGCTATAAACTCTGAAGAATAATCGGCAACTTTTCTTTTGTCTTTGTATAACAAAAGACTGAAATTATAGGAAATATAATACTTTGCCAACAGGCTGATTGATGCCATTTCCTGAAAATTACGCATTGGTTTTGTGGTAAGAGTTTCAAAACTGAGGTTGAAAAGATCGCGATCGGGAACGATAACTACTTTTTCGGTACGCACATATTTTTCCAGAGGAAACCATAGTGCGCGGTACAGTTCATAAAGTAGTGGGCGCATTTTTTCAACTGAAAATTCATCGTTTTGAAGTTCTGAAATGTGGTTCTTTATTGGGGAATAATTAAGCCTTATCATTTTTTTTATTGAGGGTGAAACCACAAAAACATAGAGTTCATTTTCAATAAAAATATACCGGACCACGGTAGTATTTGTTGGTATTTTTTGTTGAAGGTCGTTCAAGGGTTCTTCCAAAGTTGCATAACGCATTTTGTAATATCTGGGATAATTTTCTTTCAGAGAATCTAGAAATTGTTCCCAGTTTTCAGACGCTTCAAAGAAAGGGGCTATGCTGCTGTTTTCTGAATCGTTTAGGGAAGAAACCATTTTGGCCTTCAAAGTGTTTTCCCTTGAAACCACTTCTTTCGGAATGTGTTGAAAAGCTACATTGTCCCTAAGGTTCAATCTGGAACGAATCCGGTTATAAATACTGGATTCATGAAGTGCTATCAATTTGTCCAGATATACTTCGTCTTTGGTTATTTGAAAAAGTTCAAGCCTAAGTTTTTCAGCAAAATTTAAAAGCTCTTCGTTTTCAGTTATCAATAGCGTAACGTCTTCATTATTGCTGACCACTTTTTTTCGTTGGTCTAAAATTGCAACGCCTTCTTCCACTTGATCCAATAGACCTTTCAAAAAAAATGGATTTTTGTTTTCCGTAGAATAGTATTTTGATTGGGCATTGATAAGTAAAGCCTCCGGTTTGCGATATTGGCTAAGGATAGAATCTGTTGCGTTAATTTTTTCTCCTTTTTTTATCACGTTAAAACGCAGTGCTTCCTCACTAATCTTTTCAGCTTGACCATACTCTTTAAGTAAATAATATACTTGTGCCAAATTGATTGTGTGGTAAAATTCCTGAAGGGTGTTTTTAAAATCGCCTTTGTGGGTGAAATTATAAGTTTCCTTAGCTAGTGAAATCGCCTTCTCCTTTTTTTGGTTTTTTGCAGCGAAGAGGGAATATTCCAAAATGTTGTCTAAAAAATCTTTGGTGAATGTATTTCCCATAGATTTTCGATAAAGAGTTTCTGCTTTTTCATAAAAAAGTGCGGCATTTTCAACATCTTCCATAGACTCATAAATGGTTGCACGGGTTGACAGGGCGGCGGCTTCCCAATATAAATCTGCGCCGGGGCTAGTCTTTAAAAGCTCCAGAGCTTGGTCTGCATTTTTGGCAGCGCCTTCAAAATCACGGCTTGCGGTTTTGGCTTCAGCAAGAATTATGTTGGAGATGATGAGGTTGATGTCATTCTTTTCGAAAAGCTTTTTTTTCTGCTCAAAAGAATATTCAATAAGTTCCTGTGAGCGGGAGTATTCGCCCAAAGTATTATAAAAAGCAGCCATATTATCAATGACTACACATTGATTGTTTTTTGCTTTATAGGTGCGCGCCTCATCCGTAGAGCGATTTATATATTCCTGAAATCCTTTAATTGATTCTTCGGAAATGGTAATGGCCTCTTGGTTTTTTCCGAGTGCATTCCACAAAACCGCAAGGTTCATTTTTACCAACGCGGGGCGATAAAAGCGGTTCATTATATCTGTTTCATCCGTTTTTTCCAATACTTTTACGGCTTGCTGAAAATAGAACTTGGCACTGTCTAGTTTTGATTCCTGCCACATCATTCCTCCAAGGGCGTTATAGACTTGATTGTAAAAAACATAGTCTTCCTTTCCGGTTTTTTTCAAGAGTTGCAAGGCCTTTTCGTAATGTTTTTTTGAAAGTGGAAAATTGCCCAATTTAGAGGCGTAATAACCCTTGCGGTATTCCAAGCCTGCAATATCGGTGTTTTTTGGTTCTTTATTTTGAATGGCATAGGGAGTTGCTGACTCCAAAAGGTTATAGGATTTATGATGCTGCCCGGCATCATCATAAATCCACCCCATTTCTGTAATTGCTTCAACAACAAAATGTGGAGAAGCGTTTTTTGTTATTTCTTTAAGAAGGGTTTCGGCCTTGGTAATAGCCAGTTTTTTGTCGCCACTATTCAACTTAAAACTGCCTTCAAACTGGATATATTTATAAAGGCTGTCATATATTTTTTTTGTACGATAATGAGCAATGTTTGTTGAAACTGCCGCACGGGCTTTTTCAAGTGAATCCTGTTCAATCAGGATTTGGATTTCTTTTACGGTCATAATTTTTTCCTGCGAATAAGTTGTAAACACAGAAAGAAAAATGATGCTATGGAATAAGGAAAAAAATATCCAACGTTTGAATTTCATAGATGAACGCCTCAAAAAAAGTAAATGCTTTAGGAGATATTTTGAAGAAAGATACGAATTATTTTTGATTGGCAGATTGTAAATAAAGCTATTACTTTTTGAGGTTACTTCAATTTTAGTTTTTGGGCCATGACAACTTAAGGAATAATCTGCTTAAGCCGTCATGACCCCAGCTTTTATATTCTGTCTAGGTTTGGTATTCCGTGTTGTTGACCCCAATATCGATTCTTTCATTGAAGCGCGTGGGCTACTATATATACGATTTTATATTGTACCTTGCATCATATCAAAGTTGATTATAATGTCATCAAAAAAAATGTACAAAACTTAAAAACAGTTTATTATAAGATTTGAGATTAGATTTATTTACAAATCTTTCTGAAAATATATTTTTTAAAATATTATCTTTGTGGCAGATTTAAATTTGTAGAATAAAAATCTGTAGTTTTATTATTACTGAAACACAGCTTATGCACGGTCCCCTCTTTTACTCAAAAATTTTACTTTTCGGTGAATATGGAATTATTAGGGACTCCAAAGGACTTTCCATTCCGTATAATTTTTACAATGGGGCTTTAAAAATGGATACCCATCATACCATTTCCACACACAAATCAAACGCTAGCCTCAAAAGATTTTCTGAATATTTGGAGACGCTTCAAACAGAAAAACCAAAACTGGTTTCTTTTGATATTAATGCTCTGAAAAAGGATGTGGAAAACGGATTGTATTTTGACAGCAGTATTCCGCAAGGTTATGGTGTTGGCAGTAGCGGCGCTTTGGTAGCGGCAATCTATGATAAATATGCCAATAATAAAATTACCGTTCTTGAAAATCTTACCCGTGAAAAATTGCTTACTCTAAAAGCTATTTTTGCGGAAATGGAATCCTTTTTCCACGGAAAATCTTCAGGTCTCGATCCATTGAACAGTTATTTGAGTCTTCCCATTTTAATCAATTCTAAAGATAATATTGAGCCTGCAGGCATTCCTTCACAAACAGAAAACAGCAAAGGCGCTGTGTTTTTATTGGACAGCGGCAGCACTGGCGAGACCGCGCCAATGGTCCAGATTTTCATGGAAAATATGAAGCAGGAAGGTTTTAGGAATATGCTAAAGGATCAATTTGTAAAGCATACCGATGCCTGTGTCGAGGACTTTTTGAAAGGCGACGTTAAATCGCTTTTTGGGAACATAAAACAGCTTTCAAAAGTGGTTTTGGACAATTTTAAGCCGATGATTCCCGCAAAGTTCCACAAACTTTGGAAAAAGGGAATTGACAGCAACGCATACTACCTTAAACTTTGTGGCTCTGGGGGTGGAGGCTATATGCTAGGCTTCACTGAGGATATTGACAAAGCCCGTAAAGCTCTTAAAGATTATAAACTGGAAGTGGTTTATAGTTTTTAGAAATCTTTTTCTGATTTAAGTATTTCTACAATAATTATTAGATTGCAGTTAATTAAAAATGCTTCATGCTTTTCAACTCCATTGATTTTGCAATCTTTCTTCCCATTGTCTTTCTGCTTTATTGGTTTGTTACCAATAAAAATTTAAAGTTTCAAAATTTTCTTTTACTTGTTGCTAGCTACGTTTTTTATGCTTGGTGGGATTGGCGTTTTCTCTCTTTGATTGTTTTTAGTTCTGCTGTTGATTTTTTTGTAGGAATTGGACTTTCAAAAACAGAAAAGCATCAAAAGCGAAAAGCGCTATTGCTTCTGAGCATTTTTGTAAACTTGGGCTTTTTGGGCTTTTTTAAATACTTCAACTTCTTTTCCGAAAGTTTTACGGACGCATTTACATTGTTGGGACATCCGTTTGAAGCCTCCCGCTTAAATATTATTCTTCCCGTGGGTATTAGCTTTTATACCTTTCAAACTATGAGCTATTCCATAGATGTATATCGAAATAAGTTGCAACCCACAAAAGATGCCATAGCTTTCTTTTCATTCGTCAGTTTTTTTCCACAGTTGGTTGCGGGGCCTATTGAGCGGGCGACCAATCTTTTGCCGCAATTTTTCAAAAGAAGAAATTTTGAATATTCTTTGGCAATGGATGGCCTTAGGCAAATACTCTGGGGGCTTTTCAAAAAAATGGTGATTGCAGATAACTGTGCACAGTTTGTGAATTTGGCCTTTAGCAATCCACAGGATTATACAGCAAGTTCGCTTGCAATTGGAGTGGTGTTTTTTGCTTTTCAGATCTACGGTGATTTCTCTGGCTATTCAGATATTGCCATCGGAACGGCCAGGCTTTTTGGTTTCAATTTGATGAAGAATTTTTCATACCCATACTTTTCCAGAGATATTGCCGAGTTTTGGAGGCGGTGGCATATTTCGCTTTCCACTTGGTTTCGCGACTATGTTTATATTCCTTTGGGTGGCAGTCGTGGTAGTGATTGGTTAAAAGTCCGTAATATTTTTATCATTTTCATTGTAAGCGGATTTTGGCATGGTGCCAATTGGACCTTTATTTTCTGGGGCGCACTCAATGCACTGTATTTTCTTCCGCTTTTACTTTTAAAAAGGAACAGGCAGCATATAGAAGTTGTTGCAAAAGATAGATTTTTGCCCAGCGTAACAGATTTCTTCAAAATACTTTTAACCTTTATAATCACCTGTTTTGCGTGGATTTTCTTTAGGGCGAATTCACTTAGCAGTGCTTTTGAGTATATTTCATTGCTTTTTTCAAAAACGATTTTTTATGCACCCAATTTTTTAGCGCTGAATAAAGTGTATGTTTTGTCGGTTTTAATAATAGGTTTTTTGATGCTTGAGTGGAAAGGAAGGGAAACAAATTACGCTATTGAAAGCTTTGGCGAATCTTGGCCAAAGCCTTTAAAATATGTATTTTACTATTGTTTGGCTATGATTATCTTTTTCTTTGGTGGTAAGGAGCAGGCATTTATATATTTTCAATTTTAGAAAAGATGAAACGATTTTTACTTGAATCTTCATTGTTTGCCCTCGTGATTATCACTTCGGTTTATTTTGTGTTCCTACAAGCCGATGGCAAGAGCGATCCGTTTTATTTAAGAACCACAACGCCAAAGCAATCATCATTGATACTGGGTACCTCAAAAGCCGCGCAAGGTTTAATGCCTGAAGTTCTAAATCCTTATTTGAAAAAAGATATTTATAATTTCTCTTTTACCGTGGCGCACAGTCCGTTTGGCCCAGCATATTTAAGTGCCATTGAAAAGAAGTTGGAACGAAATTCAAAAAATGGTGTCTTTATAGTCACAGTTGATCCGTGGAGCATTTCCAGTGATGGAATTGATCCCAATGATGAAAACCAGTTTGGCGAATCAAAATCGTTTATGGGTACGCTTTCTTCCTTTAGCTCAAAGCCGAATGTTTCATATATGTTGAATAATTATGGAGATAATTATATTAAGATCCTGTTGAATTTTTCACTAATGGAAGTGCATTGTGATGGGTGGTTGGAAGTGTTTCCGCCAATGGATTCCACTTCAGTAAAAAGTAGAATTGCTGGAAATATTCAGGAACAAAAAGCAAAATTGAAAGATTACAATTTTTCCCAGACACGATACGAATACTTAAAAAAAACGATTGAAATACTGAAAAGCCACGGGAAGGTATATTTGGTGAAACTTCCCGTTGATACTAGAATTGCGGCGATTGAGGCAAGACTGCTTCCCAATTTTGATGAAAAAATTGACGCATTGGCTGAATCTGTATCCGTTCCTTATTTAAATTTAATGAATTCCGATACAAAGTTTACCTTTACGGATGGCATCCATCTTTATAAAGATTCTGCAAAAGATGTTTCAGATGAATTAGGAAAGTGGATATCCAAACAGTAAAAACTAAATACGTGTCTCCAAAAAATGCTCAATAGAAAACAAAAACTCTTCCTGTTAAAGTTTTTCAGCCTGTTTTCTGTGGTTCGTGGCTACAATATTCTCATTATTGTAATCGCGCAATACCTTACCAGCATTTATATTTTGGCGCCAGATTTGCCCGTTAGGCAGGTTCTTTTTGATATAAATTTATTGATGCTCGTTTTGGCTTCGTCGTCTGCAATTGCTGGAGGTTATATCATAAACAGTTTTTATGACAGTGAAAAAGATTTAATAAACCGTCCGCGTAAAACCATGTTGGATAAACTTGTTAGCCAGCGAACAAAGCTTTCTGCGTATTTTGTACTCAACTTTTTATCGGTCATTTTTGCGAGCTATGTTTCCTTTAGGGCAGTACTGTTTTTCTCAATTTATATTTTTTTCCTTTGGTTCTATTCCCATAAGCTTAAGAAATATCCTTTCATTGGAAATATTACAGCGGCCGTTCTCGCGGTGGTACCTTTCTTTGCAATTTTTGTGCACTACGCAAATTTTGATGTTGTGATTTTTGTGCACGCCACTTTTCTATTTTTACTAATTTCTATGCGCGAATTGGTGAAAGACCTCGAAAACTTAAAGGGTGATTTAACCCACGACTACAAAACCATTCCCGTAGTTTATGGTGAAAGAACTTCGAAGCGCATGTTAACTCTTTTGAGCATTTTAACGCTTGCGCCCATCATTTTGCTCATCACAAAATTTAAGGAAGAAATAGGCTATATGGACTACTATTTCTATGCAAGTATCATCGGATTGGCTGTGTTTCTAACGGTTTTGTGGTATTCCAAAAACAGAATACACTATATTTATCTGCACAATATATTGAAATTTGCAATCGTAATTGGTGTTTTTAGCATTGTGCTCATCCATGTAGATTTGTTGTTGAACCGCTTTGCTTAAAAAAGAAGAAACAATAATGGATTGGAATATTTTTTCAGCTCCCTAATTCATTTTTAACTTTACAAATAAATCCCAAACCACAACTCCCACACTTACCGAAATATTCAGAGAATGCTTTGTCCCAAACTGTGGAATTTCAATAACCGCATCGCTGGCCGAAACTATTTTCTGTTGCACGCCTTTTACTTCGTTCCCAAAAACAATAGCGTAAGTCAATTCCTTTTGAACGGAAAAATCGTAGAGGTTTACCGAAAGCTCGGCCTGCTCTATGGAAGCCACAAAAACACCTTCGTTTTGCAGTTTTGAAACCACTTCCATGACATTTTCTGCATATTCCCACTCCACACTATCCTGCGCACCAAGTGCGGTTTTTTGGATGTCTTTATGTGGCGGCTTAGCCGTAATCCCACAGAGATAGATTTTCTTAACCAAAAAAGCATCGGCAGTGCGAAAAACGGAACCGATATTGTTCAAACTGCGAATGTTATCCAAAATAATTATCAGTGGCGTTTTCTCCGAAGCTTTGTATTCTTTAGGATTTATTCGGTCCAGTTCGCTGTTTTTTAGTTTTCGGTGTTTCATAGGAAGGCAAAGTTAATCGTTACCTTTTTAATGTTGAAGTGAATTGTTGATAAAACCCAATAATTCGCAATCACTTCATTTTAAAGAAAACGGCATTTTAGTTACATTTATCGATTAAAGATTTTTTTGAATTATGGCGAAGAAGGAAACCCCGTTAATGAAGCAGTACAACACTATTAAAGCTAAGTATCCCGATGCTTTGCTACTTTTTCGCGTGGGTGATTTTTACGAAACTTTTGGCGAAGATGCCGTGCGTGCAGCAGGTATTTTAAACATTACACTTACCCATCGAAACAATGGTGGAGATAAAACTGAGCTTGCCGGTTTTCCGCACCATTCCCTGAATACCTACCTGCCAAAACTGGTCATGGCGGGTTGCCGTGTTGCCATTTGCGACCAACTTGAAGACCCGAAAATGACCAAAACCATTGTAAAGCGCGGCGTTACCGAATTGGTTACGCCAGGGGTTGCTTTTAATGATGATATTTTACAATCAAAATCAAACAACTTTTTGGCGGCCGTTCATTTTGGCTCAAAGAATTTAGGGGTTTCCTTTTTGGATGTTTCTACGGGCGAGTTCCTCGTTTCTGAAGGTTCTACGGAATATGTAGATAAATTACTTCAAAACTTTAATCCTTCGGAAGTGCTTTTTTCTAAACAGAAGCGCAAACTTTTTTCCGAAACTTTCGGAAATGAATACCATACATTTTATTTAGAGGATTGGATTTTTCAAACCGATTATTCCTTTGAAACGCTCACGCAACATTTCGATGTTAAAAACTTAAAAGGTTTTGGCGTGGATCATTTGGAAGAGGGAATTATCGCAGCCGGTGCCGCCCTTCATTACTTGAGTGAAACGCGCCATACCAAATTGCAGCATATTTCCCGTTTGTCGCGAATTGCCGAAGATGAATACGTTTGGATGGACCGTTTCACTATTCGCAATCTGGAATTGTACCATTCCAACCAACAAAATGCTGTTACGCTTTTGGATGTGATAGACAAAACCATTTCGCCAATGGGCGGGCGGCTTTTGAAACGCTGGATGGCACTTCCGCTTAAAAATGCTGAAAAGATAAATCGCAGGCACGAAGTGGTAAGTTTTCTATTGGACAACCCGGTTACTTTAGAAAAGATGCAACAGTACACCAAGCGCATCGGCGATTTGGAGCGATTGATTTCAAAAGTTGCAACGGGAAAAGTGAATCCACGAGAGGTTATTCAACTTAAAAACTCATTGGAAGCGGTTGTTCCCATAAAAGCTCTGGCGCTGAATTCCAAAAGCGAATCGCTTAAAATTATCGGCGAACAATTGCACGACTGCGAATTGCTTCGCAACAAAATAAAGGAAACCCTTTTTGAGGAAGCCCCGGTAAATATTTTGAAGGGAAATTCAATCGCGGAAGGTTTTTCAGAAACACTTGATGAATTGCGAAATATTTCAGCAAATGGGAAAGAATATCTGGATGAAATGCTGGAACGCGAAACCAAACGCACGGGAATTTCTTCGCTAAAAATAGCTTCCAATAACGTTTTCGGGTATTATATTGAAGTGCGGAACACGCATAAAGACAAGGTTCCACAAGAATGGATACGCAAGCAGACACTTGTAAGCGCTGAAAGATACATTACTGAGGAACTGAAAGAATATGAAACCAAAATTCTTGGCGCCGAGGAAAAAATCCTCGCTTTGGAGCAGGAAATTTTTATAAAATTGGTTGACTGGATGCTTCAGTTTATTGGTTCCGTGCAGCAAAATGCAGCTTTGATTGCGCAAATGGATTGTCTTTGTTCATTCGCCACCCAAGCCAAAGAGGCAAATTACACACGACCGTTGCTGGATGACACTTTTGATTTGGACATAAAGGAAGGCCGCCATCCAGTAATTGAAAAACAACTTCCGCCGGATGCGCCATACATCGCAAACGATGTTTTTCTGGATCGGGAAAACCAGCAAATCATTATGATTACCGGACCGAATATGAGCGGGAAATCGGCTATTCTTCGGCAAACGGCTTTGATTGTTTTGTTGGCGCAGATGGGCAGTTTTGTTCCGGCTTCGGGAGTACGGATGGGTTGCGTGGATAAAGTTTTCACTCGGGTAGGGGCAAGTGATAACATTTCGATGGGCGAATCAACTTTTATGGTCGAAATGAACGAAACGGCGAGTATATTGAATAATCTTTCGGAGCGAAGCTTAATTCTTTTGGATGAAATTGGCCGAGGGACCAGCACGTATGATGGAATTTCAATTGCTTGGGCCATCAGTGAATATCTCCACGAGCATCCTTCACGTGGGAAAACGCTTTTCGCAACGCATTATCACGAATTAAATGAAATGACGGAAACTTTTCCTCGGATAAAAAACTATAATGTTTCGGTAAAGGAATTAAAGGATACTGTGCTTTTTCTTCGGAAATTGGTTCCGGGCGGAAGCCATCACAGTTTCGGGATTCATGTTGCAAAAATGGCCGGAATGCCGCAAGCGGTACTTCAACGGGCCAATAAAATCTTGAAGAGGCTTGAAAAGAGCCACGCTTCCGAAGAATTGACAGAGGAAATGAAGGCCGTTTCAAAAGAAGAAATGCAATTGAGCTTTTTTAAACTGGACGATCCATTGCTGGAAGAGCTTCGTGAGGAGATATTAGAGATTGACATTGACACACTTACTCCCGTAGAAGCATTGATGAAACTGAACGAGATTCGGCGCATGTTACAGCGGAATACTTCCATTAAATTGAAAAAGTAAAATTGAATAATAATTTCTTCAAAAACACTTTGCTTTTGAAGTAAAATTTTTAAATTTGCTCCCGCTTTCGATATGAAGCGACGTTCATAAATATTTCTGCGAAAATAGCTCAGTTGGTAGAGCGCCACCTTGCCAAGGTGGAGGTCGCGGGTTCGAATCCCGTTTTTCGCTCAACCTTAAATGCCGATGCAATTCGGCATTTTTTGTTAAGTCCGAGTTGTATTAAACAACTGCTCGAGTGGTGGAATTGGTAGACACGCCGGACTTAAAATCCTGTGACCATCTGGTCGTGCGGGTTCAAGTCCCGCCTCGAGTACAAAAACCTCTTTCAAAAATAAAGAGGTTTTTTTAGTTGTTTAGAATCCATAAAAAAGCCCTTCCAAATTTGAAAGGGCTTTCAGTTTCTTGGCAATAAAATGCTTATTGACCGTCAGTAGCTTCTTTTACAGCTTCTTTAGTGTCTTCAGCAGCTTGCTCAACGGCGTCGCCAGCTTCTTGTATAGCATCTTCAGTTGCTTCGGCAGCGTTGTCAATAGCGTCACCAGCTTCTTCCATTGCGTTTTCAGCGTCAGCTTGAATTGATTCTGCGGTTTCTTCAGCATTTTCTTTAGTAGTCTCTCTGCATGAGTAAACAGAAGCAATCAATGCAAGAGCGGCAAGTGATAAAAAGATTTTTTTCATTGTTGAATAGATTAGTGATTAATAGTGAGCAAAAGTAATTAAAATTTTGATTGTGTATCATTTATAAGTTTTTTTTTTAATACGATTGCAATATTTTTTTTCAGGAAATTATCCATGGTTTATTCGGAATATTTCCAAAAAAGATTAATTTTAAGGCATGAAAAAAATTATTTCTATAGAAGCCACAAGATTTAAAGCACTCCGTGAAGAGCTGCGCCACACCCAGCAATCGTTTGCGGATCTTCTTGACATTGGCGCTACAACTGCTGATATTGAAAGAGGCAAGACCAAAATAACTGGAAAAATTGTGATGGAACTTATGGGGCAATTTAATATTAATCCATTGTGGCTTTATGGTAAAAGTTATGAAAAGTACATAGATATTTCTCGTGGTGATGTTAGTCCAAAGGTCGTAACCTTGGATACTTCAGGCAATGACAGTATTTTATTAGTAAACCAAAAAGCAGCGGCAGGCTATCCTAACAATATTCACGATTTAGGGTGGTATCAAAACCTGCCTGCATTCAATATTCCTTTGCCGGAATATAGAAATGCATCGTATCGTGGGTTTCAGGTAGAGGGTGATAGTATGTTGCCAAATATTAGGCCTAACGAATGGGTTTTGGGCCGTGCCGTGCCAAGTATTGTGGAAGCATTGGACGGTAAAATTCACATTGTCGTACTTAAGGATTCCGTACTGGTGAAAAAACTTCAGAAAATTCCGGGAAACCTACAGCGCATCCGGTTGCTTTCCCTAAACGAGCATTATCTGCCCATAGATGTTGATGTGAGCGATATCCAGGAATTGTGGCAGGTAAACAGCAAACTCAGTTTTGGGGTTGACGAGCCACCGGAGAGTAACTTGCTGCGGCAATTACAGCATACGATGGATGAGCTTAAGGGGCAAATAAGTAACTTGAAAAGTTAATTTAAGCCAATGTTATTGCTTAGGTAGTCCAGTATCTTTTTTGTTGCTCCTGTATTTGATTTTACAAAATTGCCGGCAATTTGCCCAGTTGTGTCCCGAAAATTTGAATCTTCAACTAATTTTTCAAGAATAGCGGTGCACGATTTGGTGTCCTTTACAGAAAAAAGAGCTCCCAGTTCCCGAAGGCGAATGGCTTCGGGAAATTCGTTGTAGTTTTTTCCAATCACAATTGGCACTCCAAAAGTAGCCGGTTCCAAAATATTGTGAAGCCCTGTCTTTCCCATCGCCCCACCCACATAGGCAATGTCTGCATAACTGTAAAGTTTGCCCAACAGGCCTATACAGTCAATTATTAAAACAGAATATTCTAAAATGTTCACTTCATCTTTATTGGAATGAAGCACTGTCTTTTTGATAATAGATTTAGTGAAAGTTTCAATCTTTTCATTTTCTATCTTATGGGGAGCGATGATGAATTTCACATTCTTGGGTGATGCGTTTATATAGTCAGTAAGCACCGTTTCATCTTCTGGCCAAGTGCTTCCACAGACAATGCAGAGCGAACTACCTTTAAATTCTTCAGCGAACTTTAGTGTGTTGTCCATTTCAATTTGATGGGAAACCCTATCAAACCTGGTATCGCCGCTAATGGTTATATTGTTGAAGCCAATTCTTTTTAGAAGTGATTCTGAATTTTCATCCTGCAAAAAAAAATGATCAAAAGTGCCAAGGGCTTTTCGCATAAAACCTCCGTAGCTTTTGAAAAATATTTGATCCTTCCTGAAAACACCCGAAACCAAAAGTGTAGGAATGTTTTTTTTCTTAAGTTCTAAAAGATAATTTGGCCAAAATTCATATTTCACAAAAAGAGCAAGTGAAGGATTAATTGCAGCAATAAATTTCTTTGCATTTGAAGCGGTATCCATGGGCAAATAAACAACTGCATCTGCCAAAGGTGTGTTTTTCTTAATTTCAAAACCGGATGGCGAAAAAAAGCTGACGACTATTTTATGGTCGGGTTTCAGTTTTTTTATTTCGTCCATAATTGGAACGCCTTGCTCAAATTCGCCTAAGGAAGCGCAGTGGAACCAAATGGTTTTATCTATGGTTGAAATTTTTTGCTGAAGAATTTCAAAAACATCCTTTCTGCCGTTGACAAAAAGTTTCATTTTTTTGTTGAATAGGGCTATTATCCTCAAATGAAAGGAAGCAAAATGAATCAACAAATTATAGATTATGTGCATACCAAGCAAAAGTACCAAATTTCAAGTACCAAACAC
>JAGQYY010000035.1:16354-26418 GCA_020435825.1 Aequorivita sp. | reverse complement strand
ATTTACATTTGTAACCGTTAACGGGGTATAATTAATGTTACAATGATAAACAGTTCGGATTTTGTGAAAAGGCTTGAAAAAATAATGGAATATTATGGTATTACGGCCACAACATTTGCAGAAAAAATGGATTTTAATCGCTCCACTATTTCACATTTGTTATCAGGAAGAAACAAGCCAAGTTTGGAGTTTGTAATGAAGCTACTTCAAAAATTTCCTGAAGTAGAAATGAATTGGCTTCTATATGGAAAGGGAAGCTTCCCTTCTACTCCAGAAAACAAAAACTCAATGGTTGCTCCAAAACAAAAAACGATTGCCCCGGAAGGAAAGAATATTGACCTATTTTCAAAAGAAGAAAATTGGGAAGAAAATAAAACTATTCAAATCAATCAAAATTCAAAGAATATTGAAAGGATAGTTATTTTTTACAGTGATGGAAGCTTTAATGTTTACCAAAACTGAGTGGTTTTCGGTATTTTTTCGGAAATTCGCATAAAAATTTGAAATGCGTTTTTCTTTACTTTTATTAGCCTTTTTATTTTTGACCAGTTGTTATGAAAGTGAGCGTAATTGCTCAGATTTCAAGACTGGAACGTTTGAGTTTGAGGCTCTTTCCGGTACGGAAGTTTTCAAAACAACTATTATCCGTAACGATTCCATAGAGGTTGATTTTTTTGATGGTAAAAGCGATACTTCTTCAATCCGATGGATAAATGACTGTGAATATGTTTTGGAAAAGCTCCATCCAAAAAATCAAGCTGAAAAAAAGGCCATACTCATCAAAATTTTAACAACTGACAAGAATACCTATACATTTGAATTTAGCGAAGTTGGAAAGACAAAAGCCAGTAAGGCTTCGGCTAGAAAGGTAAAACCTTAACTTTTCTTGTTTTTCAAGAGTGTGTTTTGTTCTTCCATCAATTTTTCAATATTAGAAAGAAGTTGAATGTTTTTAGGGGTTTCAACGGTTTTATCGTGCGGATCTTCAGACTTCCTCTTAAAACGATTGATGATTTTTATAACCAAAAAGATGGTAAAAGCAATTATAAAAAAATCAACCAAAACCTCTATTAGCTCACCATAGCCCACCGCTATTTCCTCTACAGAATTTGTAGCCGTACGGAGCACATATTTTTTATTTGAAAGGTTAACCCCGTCTGTAAGCAAAGACAAGGGCGGCATCACAATTTTTTTGACAATGGTGCTGATTACGTTATTAAAAGCAGTACCAATAACAATTCCCACCGCCATATCTATCATATTTCCTTTTATGGCGAAATTTTTAAACTCTTGTAAAAAACCCATTATTTATAAATTTATAAGAAAGTCCAAGTATAAAAAAGATTTAAGGGAAAAGGAAGTTTGGTTTGCGGAAAATTTTTAAATACGGCCCGCAATTCGGTCTTTTGCCAATTGTAGCACAACGTGAAACTGATCTTCAAGATTCATTTCAGAATTGTCAATTTCAATTGCATCTGCAGCTTTTATCAATGGTGAGTCTTCGCGAGTAGTGTCTATGTGGTCGCGCTCTTCAATGTTTTTCAGTACGTTTTTGAACTCAACAACTTCTCCTCTGTCTAGAAGTTCTTGGTAACGTCTTTGCGCGCGTTCATTAGCAGAAGCATTCATAAAAATTTTCAGTTCAGCTTTTGGGAAAACTACAGTACCTATATCACGACCGTCCATTACAACTCCTTTTTCCAGACCCATTTGTTGTTGCTGTGCGACCAATTTTACACGTACTTCATGAATGGTAGCAATTGGGCTTACAAATTCAGAAACTTCAAGGTTGCGAATTTCGTTTTCAACATCTTTTCCGTTAAGAAAAACGTGTGCTTTCTTCCAATCTGATTTTTTTTCAAATCTTAAATTGATTGAAGGAAGTATTTCTTTCAATTTCTCAATATTAAAATTATTCTTTGAAATGATGTCGTTCTGTATTGCATAAAGCGTTACGGCACGATACATTGCGCCACTATCCACATAAACATACCCCAAATAATCGGCTAGTTGTTTTGCAACCGTACTTTTTCCGGTTGAGGAATATCCGTCAATAGCGATGGTAATTTTATGCATTATTGAAGGTCTATATTAAGCCCAAAGAAGCTAGAAGATGCTGCAGAACTATATTTTGAATAGGAATAGCTTAGTCTGTATCTATTCAACTTGATAGCGAACCCTGCACTTAGTCCAGCAAAGGAACGCTTCTCGATTATACGAAGCTCTTCGCCTCGCCTGAAATTATAACCCAAACGAATATTGAATCCACTATCTGGAAAAAGCTCAATTCCAGCAATCATATGCCGAAACGCGTGATCAATAAAAGTTATTTTCTCTTCAGTAGTTTCTCCTTCTAAATCGGTTTCTGAACGGGAAGGGTTTGCGAATGCAATATTCCATTGTTGCATATTTTCCATTGTGAAATGCCAACGAATTGGAATATTTTCCAACGTTTGTGAAATTCCTAAAATTACTTCAAACGGCAATGGCTCATATTCTTCGTGATAAGGCGTGAACTGCATTCCTAAATTTCTAGCAACTCCCGTTATTTGAAGATCCCAATCTTCATAGACATACATAAGCCCTATATCCAGCGCACCTCCAAATGATGAATAATTCTCCAGTTTTGAAGAGATAAGTTTTAGGTTTACACCAACATGAAAATTAGTAAAGGCAATGTTTCTGGCATGACCAATTGACAGTGCCATTTCGCCCCCACTGAAACTGCTTGTTGGCGCTCCTGTTTCATCATAGCCATCAAATTTTCCGTAATTAACATAGGTTACACCTGCATGCAGTACTTGAGTTCGTCTGTCCCAAAGATAGGCGTATGCCGCAGTTCCGTAATTTACATCGCCAATATAGTTGGTGTAGTTTAGTGATAATTGATTATCCATCGCTGGATTGATGCTTGCAGGATTAAACAATCCTTGTGTAGGGTCATAGTCATAATTTGTAACCACTTTTCCTCCCAGTGCGGCCATCCTTGGGCTATTGACCAAATTAAGGAATTGATACGTTGCCCTTCCCCCTATCTGGGCTATCAAAAGCTGAGATATTAAAAGTGAAACAACTAAAAAAACCTTTTGGGCCATAGACGCGAGTTACCGTAACTAAAAACTAAACGAATGCAAGTATAATTTATTTTTGCAAAGGAAAGAAAACATAGATGATTAATGTACAGTTGCTAAAACAAATATACATTAATCATCTTTTAGTAAAATTGATTTATAGTTTCTTAGCGTTTTTAACCTTTTCTTTGGTCAAAGCCAGATTCAAGACATCGCTCATATCCTTAACGTAATGGAAAGTAAGCCCTTTTAAATATTCGGGTTTTATTTCTTCTATATCGCGTTTATTGTCTTCACAAAGAAGAATTTCCTTAATACGCGCACGTTTAGCAGCAAGAATTTTTTCCTTAATTCCACCAACGGGCAGTACTTTTCCACGAAGTGTAATCTCTCCGGTCATAGCAATGGATTTTTTCACTTTACGTTGTGTGAATAGTGAAACCAAGGAAGTTAGCATCGTTATTCCTGCACTTGGCCCGTCTTTTGGCGTAGCCCCTTCTGGAACGTGAATATGGACGCTATAATTTTCAAATATTTCGGAATCAATGCCCAATTGCTCTGCATTGGATTTTATATATTCCAAAGCAATAGTTGCAGATTCCTTCATTACTTTTCCAAGGTTTCCTGTCATATTTAATGCACCTTTTCCCTTGGAAAGCGTTGACTCTATAAACAATATATCACCGCCAACTCTCGTCCAGGCAAGGCCTGTTACAACTCCTGCAACATCATTGTTTTCATATTTATCGCGTTCCATTCTGGGTGCACCCAAAACTTCAACAATAATCTCGTTAGTAACTTTCACTTCGTAAGTTTCTCCCATTGCAATTTTCATCGCTGCGTAACGCACCATTTTCGCAATCTGTTTTTCCAAACCTCGCACCCCACTTTCACGTGTGTAGCCTTCAACAATTTTTTCAAGTTGCGGTTTTGCAATTTTTAAGGCATCGTTTTGCATACCGTGCTCCTTTAGTTGTTTTGGAAGCAGGTGTCTTTTTGCAATTTCCACTTTTTCTTCAATGGTATAGCCTGTAACATCTATAATCTCCATCCTGTCGCGCAATGCGGGCTGAATGGTACTCAAACTATTGGAAGTTGCTATAAACATAACTTTTGAAAGGTCATAACCAAGCTCCAGAAAGTTATCGTAAAATGAATTATTCTGTTCCGGATCAAGCACTTCAAGCATTGCCGAAGAAGGATCTCCTTGGTTGCTTGCCGAAATTTTATCAATTTCATCCAAAACAAAAACTGGATTGCTCGTTCCTGCCTTTTTTATGCTTTGCACAATCCGTCCGGGCATTGCGCCTATATATGTTTTTCGGTGCCCGCGTATTTCAGCTTCATCGCGAAGACCGCCCAAACTCATCCGCACATATTTTCTGCCCAAAGCCTCTGCAATTGATTTTCCCAAAGAAGTTTTTCCAACACCAGGAGGTCCGTAAAGACAAAGTATTGGTGATTTCATATCATTTCGAAGTTTCAGAACAGCCAAGTATTCAATAATACGTTTTTTAACGTCATCAAGTCCATAATGATCGCGGTCCAAAACTTTTCTGGCGTGTTTTAAATCAAATTTATCTTTGCTGTATTCATTCCAAGGCAGTTCTAAAAGCAGCTCCAAATAATTGCGTTGAATGCTGTATTCCGCAACTTGCGGATTCATGCGCTGCATTTTGGAAAGCTCTTTCTGGAAATGTTTTTCGATCTCCTTGCTCCATTTTTTTGTTTTGGAACGTTCACGCATCTCCTCTATCTCCTCTTCCATAGAAGAACCACCCAACTCTTCCTGAATGGTTTTCATTTGCTGTTGAAGAAAATACTCGCGTTGTTGCTGGTTGATATCACTTTGTACTTTACTCTGAATATCGTTGCGAAGCGAGAGCTTCTGAATCTCCATATTCATATACCGAAGTGTTTCAAGCGCGCGATCTTTCAAATTATTGATTTCTAGGAGCGTTTGCTTTTCCTCAACTTCAATATTCAAATTTGAAGAGACAAAGTTTATAAGGAAACTTGAACTTTCAATATTTTTAATTGCAAAGGCCGCTTCCGAAGGAATATTTGGACTTTGCTTTATTATCTGCAGTGCCATTTCCTTTATGGAGTCTATGATTGCCCTAAACTCTTCACTTTCCTTTTCAGGACGAGCTTCGGCTACCTCCCTGATCGTGGCCGTCATATAAGGACTTGTGGTTATCACTTCAGCAACCTTAAAGCGCTTTTTTCCCTGAATGATAACTGTAGTATTGCCATCGGGCATTTTAAGTACTCGGAGTATTTGTGCAACGGTGCCAATGGTATTGATATCTCCAATACCTGGTTCCTCTTCATTTTCATCTTTTTGTGAAACTACGCCAATAACCTTATTTCCTTTATTGGTTTCGTTTATGAGTTTTATTGACTTGTCTCGCCCAGCTGTAATCGGTATTACTACCCCAGGAAACAAAACCGTGTTTCTTAGCGGTAGAATTGGGAGTATTTCAGGAAGCTCTTCTTTGTGCATTGCATCTTCATCTTCGGAAGACATTAGCGGGATAAATTCTGCATCTTCATTTAAATCCTGAAATGACAACTTGTCTAGTGATGTGAGTTTTGAATTTGCCATATATTGTTTTAGGACATTGTGTCACAAATGTTGTGCCCACGATGTCTAATTTATTAAAAAGTTATGTTTTCTTTTATAAAAGAACACTGAATATCAAACGTTTTTACAGGCTCTCTGCTTCTATAATTCAAGAGTTATGCCAGTTATTTTATTTTTTTCTTTGAAAAGTTTAGCGGTAAAATTGAAAAAGCCGCCTCAGGTTATACCAAAGACGGCTTTTTATGTACTTTGTATTTTTTCTTAGGGAAGCACCACTAAAAATTGACCGCCCGTAATTTGATAAATAGTTGGATCTTGGCCAGAGGCATCCCTGCCTGTGAAGTTGAATGTTCCTTCAATAATTCCATTGGCAAGGTCGTAATTGGTAATTGCCAAACTTCCCGGAATTGATACATAAGTAATTGAAGTTCCAACTACTGGTGTGTAGGTTGCTACAATTTCATCACCGATAACAACTTCGGTTCCCATTTCAAATGTACCTTCGGTAACTGTTAATGGGAAGGTAAGCACCATCTTTTTATCATCTTTGGTTGTTGTGATTGAAACTCTTGGGTATTGGTTTACAACAGAAGTCTCAACAACAATATCATCAGGTGTATATCCTGAGCTGTCAATATTGGCTGAGAACGTGTTGTTCGCTCCAGGTACACCTTCAAATAATGCGGTGAAACTTCCTTCCGTTACTTCAACAACGTCTGGCAATTGATTTAATGGATCTGTTCCGGTAAAATTGAAAGTAGCTTTCAGCACTCCAGCTTCCAGATCAAATTCTGTAATTGTAATCGTTCCAGGATCGGAAGTAAGGTTTTCTGCACCACCGGCTGCATTATAAAGTGCTATCAATTTTGTTCCGTCTGATATACGAACCATATCAAAAGTACCAACACCTAAGGAACGTGGTATATCTATACGCATAAGTTGTCTTTCTGCATTAAGCGCTTCCACTTTAATCATATGAACATCACCAACCATTGGTTCTGTTACTGAAATACTGTCCGCAACAAAATCAACACCATCAACTTTTGCGAAAAATTCGTTTTCAGGATTGCTTCCTCCTCCACCTCCTCCGGTGTCGTCTAATACATATTCAATCGCATTAAATGCGCCTCTTGAAATTTCTATACTTTCCAAAACGGGATTGCCATTTCCATCAATAATTGGGTCTCCATTTCCGTCAACCTTTATACGAAACCCAACAAAACTGAAAGTTCCCGAAACGGTTTTTGCATCGGTATCTAGCGCAGTAATCTGCAACTGTCCAGAACCTCCCACAGCCTGTGCAGACATAAAAGGAAGCAGATTTATTGAACCGTCAAAATAAGCTCCCGCATTTTCGTTGGTTCCCCCTGTTGTTAGACTGAAGGTTCCAACTGCGGCATTGGTAATGGCCAAAACAATATCTTCACCGCCTGGCTTTGAACCCGTAATAACCAATTCATTTTCAGTGGTCAATGTTGCACTTGTAGAAGCAGCAATAAATTCCTGTCCTGCAATTTGGGCTTTAAACTGCCCTTCATCGGCATCGTTTTGTTCCTCATGGACAAATTCACCAGTAAGAGGTTCGTTTTCGCAGGAAAAAAATTGAAAGGCTATAAATGCAAGAAGCATTCCTTTCAAAAGATACATTTTTTTCATATACTAAGTTGTTTGTAGGTAATAAACGCAAACTTAAACAAAAATTGTTTAATTGGTTTTATTTCTTGGTACTCTTAATAGTAAAAATACGCCTGTCATAAAAAACAAAACGAGAAACAATATGGAGTTACGCATACTTCCAGTTATTTGATCTATAAATCCATAAATCAACATTCCTATTACAATTCCAATCTTTTCGGCTACATCATAAAAACTAAAATAGGAGGTGGTGTCTTTTGTTTCGGGCAAAAATTTTGAATACGTTGAGCGTGATAGCGATTGTATTCCACCCATTACTAAACCTACTATTCCCGCAATAATATAAAATTGAATAGGTAATTCTATAAAAAATGCGACTATACAAATACACACCCAAATAATGTTGATAACAATCAAAACCGGAATGTTTCCAAATTTTTCCGAGGCTCGCGATGTTAAAACAGCTCCTACAACTGCCACTAATTGAATAATCAATATACTGACAATCAAGCCTATTGTTTTTGCATCATCACCTCCCCAAGCAATTTCTTGCTCACCAAAGTAAGTGGCCACCAACATAACCGTCTGCACGGCCATGCTATAAACAAAAAATGCCGCCAAATATCTTTTAAGCTGAATATTTTCTGAGAGTGAATTATAAACACTTTTAAGTTCTCGAAAACCATTCAACAATATTTTGGTACTAACCTTTTTTCCGCTTTTGTTTGCTTTTGGAAGAAAATAAAAAGAGTATTGGCTAAAGAGAATCCACCATATTCCAACAGAAACAAAAGACCAACGCATTGCTTTCATACTTGCTTCCCCTCCTTCCCCAAATCCGAAAATTTCAGGTTTCATAACCATTCCCAAATTGAAGATAAGCAAAACTACACTTCCTATATAACCGAACGAATATCCTCGGGCACTCACCCTGTCCTGTTGCTCTGGAAATGCAACATCTGGCAAATAGGAATTATAAAAAACAAGACTTCCCCAAAAACCAATCAACCCGAAGAAGTAAAAAAGCAAACTAATTTCAATATTTTCAATACTGAAAAAATAAAGCTCCATACACGACAGTGCACCCAGATAACAGAAAAATTTCATGAAATTCTTCTTATTGCCCACATAATCCGCAATACCGGAAAGTAAAGGCGAAATAAAAGCAACCAACAAAAAAGCTGAGGCAGTTGTATAACTTATTAAAGGAGTGCTGCGAATATTTCCACCTAAAATAGAAACCGTATTTATATCCGCAGATTTGAAAAGTGCTTGATAATAAATTGGAAAAATAGCAGAGGCAATTACAAGGCTGTAAACTGAATTTGCCCAATCATAAAATGCCCAAGCATTAAGTAGCTTTTTACTTCCTTTGGGTAAGTTGGGCATATTGGTTTTACGTTTTTTGTGGTTACTAATCTAATAAAAAATCCCGCTTAATGCGGGATTTTAAAAATTATATTATTCTTTTTTTTAACGTTTAAATGATGTTATACCGAACTTATTGGCTTCGGCTCTTGCTTCAGGAGCCCACGCCTGTATGTTTTGGATTCTCGTGCTGCTGGAAGGGTGTGTACTTAAAAATTCCGGCGGTGCACTACCATTTTCCTGAGCTTGCATACGTTGCCAAAGTTCTGCCGCAACGCTTGGTTCGTAACCTGCAATCGCCATTAAAATTAAACCAATATGGTCTGCCTCTGTTTCGTGGCTTCTACTAAATGGAAGCATAATACCCACTGTACTTCCCAATCCATAGGCAGTATTAAAAATTTGTTGGTTTTCTGGACTGTTGGACAAAGCAACATTTCCTGCTACCGCTCCCAGTTGTTGTAATTGACCTGCACTCATACGTTGTTGACCGTGATTGGCTAAGGCGTGGGCTACCTCATGTCCCATAACAGCAGCTAAACCAGCTTCATTTTTGGTTATTGGCAAAATACCCGTATAAACCACTATTTTACCTCCAGGCATACACCAAGCGTTCACATCTTTACTATCCACAAGGTTGTATTCCCAACGATAATCCGTCAAATATCCTGCGTAACCATTTGCTGTTAAATATCTTTCTGCAGCCGCAGCAATTTTTTGCCCTACACTTTTTACCATTTGTGCATCTGCAGTATTCTTTACAACTTTATTCTCTGATAAAAACTCTTGGTATTGCTGAAATGCCATTGGCAGAATCTGCGAATTTGGAACCAAAGCCAAGGTTTGTTTTCCCGTAAAGGGATTTGTACTACAAGCAACTACAATAGATCCTAATAGTAAAATGGAAAGTGATTTTAAAAGTTTCATATAAGATGGTTTTGTTTAAATATTAAAATTAGAGATATATAATTTAGCATGCTATTAAAATTATTCTAAAATTGACTTTTTCAATAATTGTTCCAAAAATATTAAACTTTAGTGTTTCTTTAATAGTAATGTATTGTAGAAGCCCATAAATTTATTGACCTTAAAAAAGTTGGAACGACTTTTGTAAACTTTAGATTAAATCTTAAAAAATATTAAACTATGAAAAACATACTTCTTTTTTTAGCGCTTTCCTCAACAGTATTATTTACTTCTTGCGAAGGTGATCCAGGACCTCCAGGACAAGATGGAGTTTCTTTTTTGGGGCAAGTTTTTGAAACCACAGTAAATTTTCAATATGATTCTGGAGCAAATAACTTTTCAAGTTCTTTTATTTCGTTTCCCTTTACTGTTTATGAAAGTGACGTAGTTTTAGTTTACCGTTACGAGGGTCAAGCAGATATAGGTGGAGGTCAAAC
>JAGQYY010000035.1:0-16254 GCA_020435825.1 Aequorivita sp. | reverse complement strand
GCAGATGTTTGGAGTCCGTTGCCTCAAAACATATTTTACAATAATGGTGATATAATTCAATATATATTTACAAATACCTTTGTTGATATTCAAATGCTTATTGAAGGAAACTTTGATCTTTCCACATTGAACGATCCTGGAGTATTGAATAATCAGACTTTCCGAATTGCAGTAGTGCCAGCAGAATTTGCCGCTACAAATCCTTCAATGAAAGAATTACTTGAAAAAATGCAAGTTGATGGATCGCAAATTGAAAAAATAGAACTTTAGAATGAAGTTTTTAAGCACAATAATTGTTTTGATTGCCTTGTTTTTCAGTTGCGATTCACCCGCACAGAAAAACAAGGCGGCAAAACAAGAAGTATTTAAAGTAACTAAAACGGATGCGGAATGGAAAGCACAATTATCGCCTGCTGCATATAATGTGCTTCGGCACGAAGGAACGGAACGTGCTTTTTCCAGTGAGCTGAACGATAATCACAAAGTTGGCACGTATGTATGTGCGGGATGCGGAACCCCTGTTTTTGAAAGCAAACATAAATTTGATAGCGGAACAGGCTGGCCAAGTTTTGACAGAGAAATAAAGGGCAATGTAGCTTTTTCAACTGATAGAAAGCTTGGATATACAAGAACCGAAGAACATTGTGCAGTTTGTGGCGGACATCTGGGCCACGTTTTTAATGATGGTCCAGAAACTACTGGAAAAAGACATTGTATTAATGGACTTGCTTTAAATTTTATTCCTGAAAATGAAGAATCCAAATAAATACCCTGTAACAAAATCGGAAGTCGAATGGCGTGAGGAATTAGGAGACAAACGCTACCATATTCTTCGTGAAAAAGGCACTGAGTTTCCACAAACCGGCGAATACAACCTAACTTTTGAAGACGGCACCTATGTTTGTGGCGCTTGCCATAATCCACTTTTTAATAGTAATAATAAATTTGAAAGCAACTGCGGCTGGCCCTCCTTTGATGATTCTATTGAAGGTGCTGTAGAATATATAAAAGATACTTCCCACGGAATGATTCGAACCGAAATTCTATGCGCAAACTGCGGAAGCCACTTGGGTCATATTTTTAATGACGGGCCTACTGAGACTGGACAGCGGTATTGTGTCAATTCACTTTCCTTGGATTTTAAAAAATAAATCTGAAACCACAAGTATTAAGTTTCAAATAAAAAATAAATCTCAAATTCCAAACACCAAGAAAACTGCTTTTGGTATTTGGATTTTTTTCTTTTTGGAAGTTATTTGGAATTTGGTTTTTGGAATTTGGAGCTTTTTCATTTTGAATTTCGTAATTTCGTACCTCCAAAAATTTAGACTTAAACATAAAAAATGAATAAATACGACGTAATAGTTTTAGGAAGTGGTCCTGGTGGATATGTTACCGCCATAAGGGCTTCACAATTAGGTTTTAAGACCGCCATCATTGAAAAAGAAAGCCTTGGAGGCGTTTGTTTAAATTGGGGCTGTATCCCTACAAAAGCACTTTTAAAGAGCGCACAGGTTTTTGACTACCTAAAACACGCAGACAATTACGGACTTACCGTAAAGGAATTTGATAAAGACTTTGGAAAAGTTGTAGAAAGAAGCCGTGGCGTTGCTGAAGGAATGAGCAAAGGCGTTCAGTTTTTGATGAAAAAGAATAAAATTGACGTTATAAACGGTTTCGGAAAAATAAAACCAGGAAAGAAAGTTGATGTTGACGGAAAAGAATATTCTGCAGATCATATAATCATTGCCACAGGAGCGCGATCACGCGAATTGCCAAATCTAAAACAGGACGGCGCAAAAGTGATTGGCTACCGCGAAGCAATGAGCTTAAAAAAACAACCCAAAAGTATGATTGTTGTGGGCAGTGGTGCTATTGGCGTTGAGTTTGCACATTTTTACAATTCTATGGGAACTGAAGTTACAATCGTTGAATTTTTACCAAACCTTGTTCCCTTGGAAGACGAAGAGGTTTCAAAACAATTTGAACGTTCATTCAAAAAAGCGGGAATTAAAGTAATGACGAATTCTTCCGTAGAAAAACTGGACACCTCGGGCAAGCTTGTAAAAGCAACCGTTAAAACACCAAAAGGGGAAGAAACGCTTGAGGCCGAAATCGTTCTTTCGGCAGTAGGCATTACAACAAATATCGAGAAGATTGGCCTTGAAGAAGTTGGCATTGTAACCGATAAAGGAAAAGTAATAGTGAACGATTGGTACCAAACCAATATTCCGGGTTATTACGCCATTGGCGATATTACACCCGGTCCTGCCCTAGCCCACGTTGCTTCGGCAGAAGGCATTACCTGTGTTGAAAAAATTGCTGGTCTTCACGTAGAACCTATCGATTACGGAAACATTCCTGGCTGTACCTATGCTTCTCCCGAAATTGCTAGTGTTGGCTTGACCGAGAAGCAGGCAAAAGATGCCGGCTATGAAATTAAAGTGGGGAAATTTCCTTTCTCCGCAAGCGGAAAAGCGAGCGCCTCTGGTGAAAAGGACGGTTTTGTGAAAGTAATCTTCGATGCCAAATACGGCGAATGGCTGGGTTGCCATATGATTGGTGCTGGCGTTACTGATATGATTGCCGAAGCTGTTTTGGGAAGGAAACTTGAAACTACGGGCCACGAAGTGTTAAAAGCAATACACCCGCACCCAACAATGAGTGAGGCCGTAATGGAAGCCGTTGCGGATGCCTATGGGGAAGTGATTCACCTATAGACATAGGACCGCTTCGCTATAAGACAGAAGATATAAGACTAAAAAAGCTCCGAGTTGGAGCTTTTTTTTATTTGTCAAAAAAGGTTCCTTTCCCTTTTTCAGGGGAAGGTTTATTTCAAATCGCTTTTCGCGATTTGAATGACGGAAGGGGTCATTTCAAAAAACTCTGCAAAGCCAACTCATAACTCTGCAACCCAAAACCAACAATCACCCCTTTTGCATTGGGAGATATATAGCTTTTATGTCTAAAATCCTCTCTTGAAAAAGTATTTGAGATATGCACTTCCACAACTGGCGTTTTTATAGCTTTTACAGCGTCTGCAATGCCAATAGAAGTATGGGTGTAGGCTGCGGCGTTCAAAATTATGCCATCAAAACTATAACCCACTTCCTGCATTTTATCGATCAATTCGCCTTCAATGTTGGATTGAAAACAGGATATTTCTTGGTTTGCATATTTCTTTTGCAGTTTTTCGAAAAAATCGTTGAAGGTTTCGTTGCCATAAATATCTTTTTCACGCTTTCCTAGCAGATTTAGGTTTGGGCCGTTGATGATGATTATTTTCATAAGGTAAATTTAGAAAATAAAAAAAGGCAGGATCACTTTCCTGCCAAATTTTAATTATCCTGCTTCAGGATTAAAAGGAATAACCTGCGGAAATTTGGAATACATTGCTCTGATTTTTTCCGGTATTATAGATAAAACCATCCACAACATATTCTTCGTTAACATTCATTAATCCTTTGTTATAGCGCAAACTAAAGAATACCCCCATATTTAATCGATAAGAAGCACCAATTGCAAACTGCGCATCAAAACTTCTATAATAATCTTTTGCGTCGCCACTAACCAATTCATCGTCATCATTATAATAAGTACCTTCGGCATTAACTAAAACACCAAAAACAGGTCCAGCTTCAGCACTTAATCCTTCAATCACATAATACTTGGCTAATACTGGAATTCGAATGAAATCAAGTTTTGTTCCATCACTAAAAGTTCCAAAACTCCAATCAGATCCTTCGGAGGAATATAATAATTCAGGTTGCAACGAGAATTTTCCCATTAATGGAATTTCCACAAGTCCTCCAATGTGGAAACTTGTACGGGAGCCCAAACTACCAAGACCGCCATAATAACTATCGCCACCTAATGACGCCACATTTAAACCAGCTTTTGCTCCTAAACGGAATTCTTGGGATTGTGCAGTTGAAAAGGCAAACAGCGCAACTGCGGTAAATAGTAAAAGTTTTTTCATAATAAATAAAATTTTAAGTTAGTGACAATTGTGTCAGTGCAAAAATATAGTTAATGCTGCATTTATAATAAAACAAATATTACAAAATCTATAATATATGTAACATTACCCTTCATAAAAATAGCTTTCACTAAAATATAAATAATTTTCTAAATACTTAAAAATTTTTTGATAGATACAAAATGCATCATAATCAACATCTTTGAATTTAAGTTAAAATTCTATAAAGAAGAATATAAGCAATAATCCGGTATTTTTTCTAATAATAGCAAAAGAGCCATTTTTTAGCCAATTGAAAAAAGTCAAGATGACTTCTTATAAAAAAACCGCCCTTTTGGACGGTTTTGTATAATCAATAGCCATTTTTTATAGAAATGAATAACCTATGGCTAAAGAAAGCACATTGTTTTTACTTTTATCATTATTCAAAACATCTGTAAAGCCGAAATTGTAACGGGCATCCAGTCTAATCCCAAAAGGAAAATCATAGCCGGCACCAACTAAACCAGAAACATCACTTTTTTCAGCATTTTCCTTAAAAAGGCCCCCGCCATTGCCTGGTTGATATATTTCGTCCTTCACAATAAAACCAAACTGTGGCCCAGCTTGAATGTTTAAACCTTTTATTAAGTATATCTTCGCGACTATTGGAATATTTACATAATTCAAATCAAATTTTCCTGCATCAAACTCAGCGCCTTGCTGAGAGTATAGAACATCTGCTTGTACACCGACCTTATCTGTAAACTTTATTCCAGCAAATATACCAGCCTGAAAACCAGTTCTATTAGAATATTCTGATGCGCCAGAAATACTTGCGAAGTTAACACCAGCCTTTACCCCAAGATCAATACCCTGTGAAAAAGCTGTAGTTCCAATAAATAAGGTTACAACTGCTACAATCAATTTTTTCATAATTTATTTTATTTGAGTTTTTAAATAGAACGTAAATATAACTTTAATCTTATGGCTTAAAATACATTTAGTTTTTTGTTAACTATTGTTTTTAGTGGTAATATAGCTTTATGAAGTGGCAACAAGTTTTAAGGGATTATCAAAACTACCTCCGGTTAGAGCGTGGACTTTCTGAAAACTCCATCATAAATTATTCGTTGGATATAAAGAAATTGATGTGTTGGTTGGAAACCAATGAAATAGAAATTTCTCCTGTTGTTATTTCCGAAGAAACGCTGCAACAATTCATTTATGAAATCGCCAAAAAGATAAATCCCCGTTCACAAAGCCGATTGATTTCCGGGCTGAAAGGCTTTTTCAACTACCTAATTTTTGAAGATTACAGAAAGACGAATCCTTTGGAATTAATTGAGGCTCCAAAATTGGGAAGAAAATTGCCAGACACGCTTGCAGTTGAAGAAATTGATGCGCTTATAAACGCCATCGATTTAAGTTCAAAACAAGGAGAGCGTAACCGTGCCATCATAGAGACGTTGTACGGTTGCGGCCTCCGCGTTTCAGAACTCACAGACCTTAAAATTTCAGATCTTTTTTTTGATGAAGGTTTTATAAAAGTAACAGGAAAAGGTGATAAACAGCGCCTAGTGCCCATTGGACCAACCACAGAAAAATATATAAATATTTACAGAAAGGAAATCCGTGTACATCAAGAAATACATCAAATGGCAAAGGACACAGTTTTCTTAAATCAACACGGAAAACCATTGACCCGCGCCATGATTTTTACTATCGTAAAACGGTTGGCTGAAAAAGCCGGAATCCGGAAAACAATCAGCCCCCACACTTTTCGTCATTCCTTTGCCACCCATCTGCTCGAAAACGGCGCAGACCTCCGTGCCATTCAGCAAATGTTAGGGCACGAAAGCATTACCACTACCGAGATATATACACATATTGACCGCAAACATCTTACAGAAGTAATCAATCGATTCCATCCTAGGAAATGAGTTGAGTTGGTTCAGTGACAGCATGCAAAAAATGAAAGCCACAATAAAGATTGCGGCTTTCAATTAGGTAAATATATTTTATTCTTGAATTACTTAGCAATGTTAACCGCCCGTGTTTCACGTATAACGGTAACTTTCACTTGGCCTGGATAGGTCATATCTGTTTGGATTTTTTGCGAAATTTCAAAAGATAATTGTGCTGCTTTTTCATCGCTTACTTTATCACTTTCAACCATTACACGTAGTTCGCGTCCCGCTTGAATTGCGTATGCTTTATTTACACCACCAAATCCAAAGGCTATATCTTCTAAATCCTTCAAACGTTGAATATATGAATCCAATACTTGGCGTCTTGCCCCAGGTCTTGCTCCACTAATAGCATCGCAAACTTGAACAATTGGTGAAAGCAATCCTGTCATTTCAATTTCATCGTGGTGAGCGCCAATTGCATTACAAACTTCAGGTTTTTCACCATACTTTTCGGCCCATTGCATTCCCAAAAGAGCGTGAGGCATTTCGGTCTCTGTTTCCGGTACTTTCCCTATATCATGAAGCAATCCGGCTCGTTTTGCAAGTTTGGCGTTCAAACCAAGTTCCGCAGCCATTACCCCACAAAGCCTTGCAACTTCGCGCGAGTGATGCAAAAGGTTTTGACCATAAGAGGAACGATATTTCATGCGTCCCACTGCTTTTATAAGCTCTGGATGTAAACCGTGGATTCCAAGATCGATAACGGTTCTTTTTCCAACTTCAATAATTTCTTCTTCAATTTGTTTGGTTGTCTTTTGGACTACTTCTTCAATACGTGCGGGGTGAATTCGCCCATCGGTAACCAATTTGTGTAATGACAATCGTGCAATTTCCCTTCTTACGGAATCAAAACAGGAAAGGATAATTGCTTCTGGAGTGTCATCAACAATAATCTCAACACCTGTCGCTGCTTCAATGGCTCGGATGTTTCTTCCTTCACGTCCAATGATTCTACCTTTTACGTCATCGCTTTCAAGGTTGAAAACCGAAACACAATTTTCAACAGCTTCTTCCGTCCCAATACGTTGGATCGTATTGATAATAATTTTTTTGGCTTCCTGCTGCGCGGTCATCTTAGCCTCTTCCATAGAACTTTGAACAAAGGCCATTGCTTGTGTTTTGGCTTCGTCTTTCAAGCTTTCCATCAACTGCGACTTAGCATCTTCAGCAGAAAGACTGCTAATTACTTCCAATTGCTCCACTTGGCTGCGGTGAAGTTTCTCTACTTCGCTTTGCCTTTTGTCGAGTATGGAAATTCTTTCGTCATAATCGGTCTTTTTTTCTTCAAGTTCAGCATTTAATTTTTTCGATTTTGCAAGTTCGCTGGAGACTTGTGATTCTTTATCACGAGTTCTTTTTTCTGCTTCCGAAATCTTTTTGTCACGATTCAAGATTACCTTTTCGTGTTCAGACTTCAGTTCCAAAAACTTCTCTTTGGCCTGAAGTATCTTGTCCTTTTTTATCGTTTCAGCTTCAGATTTAGCCTCTTTCAGTATTGACGATGCGCTTTTTTTTGCTCGTGTTATAAGCTGTGATGCGTTGTTTCGCTCCAGTATTTTTGCAATAAAAAAACCAATCGCAATACCAACAACAGCGCTAATTATTATAGTTATGATGTCCATTTTCGTTGATTTATATGTATAAAAAAAGCCTACATCAATAATGTTATTTTGAATAAACTCCTTAAAAAAAAGTTTAGGGTTAATAAGCTGGTCAAGTATCCGCTCAAAGACGGCTCGCTTTTACAACTTCAACTCACCCTTTTTAAAGAATTCCTGTTGAGTTTACCAAAATTAGTATTAATGTAGGCAGTACCTTATTTAATTTAAAGAACGTTATGATAGCTGCTCCTGCAGTAAACGGTCCAAAGCGCTTAGCCTTGCTTCCGTTTCCTGCGTATCGCTGGAATTATCAATTTGTTTTTGCTCTACCTGAGCGGCAAACTGGAGGGCACACATTGCCAAAACATCCTGTTTGTCACGAACGGCATAACTTTGCTCGAACTTTTTAATCATTTCTTCTATCTTTTTGCTAGCCAACCGTAATCCCTCTTCCTGTGATGGGTTGATGGTCAGG
Organism: Aequorivita sp.; assembly: GCA_020435825.1. Lineage (GTDB taxonomy): Bacteria > Bacteroidota > Bacteroidia > Flavobacteriales > Flavobacteriaceae > Aequorivita. The sequence continues at coordinate 8,247 of JAGQYY010000035.1, read as the reverse complement.
GGGTAAACCCTGTCTGCAATTGATAGTTTTATTTTTAATGGTTCGGCCATTGTTATATTTTTATTCGGAAAGTTGGCTTATGCAATGGTCAATTTCCCGAACTAGAGCGTTTATCTTGAGTTTAGTTTCTCGTTTATGTTGGTCGCTGCCGAGCATTGAATTTGCTAATTTTAATGAGTTACATTTTTTGGCCCAGACTTCAATTTCATTTTCAAATTGTAGCTGTTTCGATTTTAAAACGGCGAGTTCTTCTTCCAATTCCGCATTGGCTTTTTTTAATTTTTCGTGCTTGTTAAGCAGTTTGCCAATCCTATGTTCAAGAGAATCAACTATTTCAGAAAGATTGCTCATTAAAATCAGTGTTCAATACTTCTTTCACAAAGTTAGCATACCATCACTAATAAGCAAGCAGTTTTCGATTATTTTTTGTAATATTGATAAATAGCACAATAAATCATTCCCTCTCCCCTTTTAGTTTTAGCGTATTCTTATTTTTACACTATGAAGAAATTATTATCAACGCTCCTGCTTTTTGGCGGGTTTGTTTACAGTCAAAATGGCATTCCTACTGATTATTTTTCAAACCCCTTGGATATCAATATGGTTCTCGCGGGCAATTTTGGCGAAATGCGCGCCAACCATTTTCACAGCGGTTTAGATATTAAAACGGAACAACGCGAAGGGCTTCCTGTTTACGCTCCTGCAGATGGTTATGTAAGCAGAATCAACGTGCAGCACTATGGCTATGGAAAAGCACTTTATATTCTTCATCCAAACGGATACGCCACTGTTTATGGACATTTGCGAAGTTTTGCCGGCGATATTGAAAAATATGTAAAAGACACCCAATACAGTAAGGAAACATTTGAAATAGAGCTCTTCCCCGACAAAACGCTATTACCGGTAAAGAAAGGAGATTTAATTGCCTACACAGGCAACACTGGCGGTAGCGGCGGCCCACACCTTCATTTCGAAATTCGCGATTCTTCACAACGGCCCATGAACCCGTTGCTTTTTGGAATAGAAATTCCAGATTCTAAAGAACCCATAGTAAGTGCGGTATTTGCGTACCCCATAGGAGAAGATGCGCATGTAAATCAAAGCCAGAACCGCACAAAATTGCGGATGATAAAACAGAAAGACGGCAATTACAAAACCGAGGACGTAAAAGCCTTCGGAAAGATCGGCTTCGGAATCACAACTTATGATCAACAGGACGGCGCTTCAAACAAAAATGGCGCATACAGCATTGAAACCCGCTTTAACGGTTCTCAAAAGTTCAAGGTGCTCTTTGATAAGTTTTCTTTTTCTGAAACGCGGTATTTAAATCGTTATACGGATTACAATTATTACGAAACCAATAAAAGTATGGTTCAAAAACTATTTCGGGAAACAAACAATCCTCTGAGCATCATAATAAAAGAGGAAAACAATGGCTATATAACCGTTAAAGACAGCATGGCTTCAATTTATACGATTGAAGTTTTAGATTTCAAGGGAAATACTATGCAGGTATCAATTCCTATTGAGGGCAAAAAACTGGAGCTATTGGATCCTAAAAAAGTGGAAAAAACAGACGATTATATTTATGCAGACCACGCCACGTCCATAACCAAGGGCAAATTCAGCATATATATACCTGCAAATAGTCTATATGAAGATACTTATTTGGATATAAAAGATGAAGGAGATATTTTGAAATTCCACGAAGATGTAATTCCCATACATAGCAATATTTCAATTACAGCAGATATTTCTAATTACAAAGAAGAAGATAAAGGCAAACTTTATATTGGAAGGCTGAATTATAAAGGGCAGCCTTATTATACCTCCACGACCCGTAATGGGGACAAGCTAACCGGAAAAACAAGAACTTTTGGGAGCTACACGGTTGCTATAGACACTGCTAAACCAGAAATAAAGCCCGTGAATTTCGCAGAAGGGAAATGGATTAGCAACCAAAATTTTCTTAAAGTGAAAATAACCGATGATTTGAGCGGCATCAGCTCATACCGGGGAACCATCAACGGAAAATTCATTTTGATGGAATATGATTACAAAAAAGACGTTCTAACATATAATTTCAATGATAATGTTAATTTAGAAACTGAGAATAATTTCAAACTTATAGTTATAGATAATGTTGGAAATAGTGCTACATTTGAAGCAAAATTTTTCAGAAAACAACCCTAACCCTTGCTTTTGAAAACAATAAAACTCCCGCTTACAATTCTTTTCCTTTTCTTCGCAACCTCTGTGTTTGCTCAAAAAGCTATTATTAAAGGAATTATTCTAGACGAAAACAACATCCCTGTTTATGGTGCCAACGTAACTTATAATGACTCTGGAACCATTTCAGATTTTAATGGGTTTTATATGTTGGAAATTCCTTCCAAAGAAAATGTAACCATTACGTTTTCACACCTTAGCCATAAAAAAGTTCAGATAACAGTAAATCTTTCTCCCAATGAAGATTATGAGCTGAATCCTGTAATGAATACAAGTATTGAGCAAATAGGCGAAGTAGTAATTTCTGGCCGTGAAAACAAGCGTGTTGAAGGCGTTACGACCATTTCACCAGAAGTAATCCGAAAAATGGTGGGTGCCAACGCAGGTGTTGAAAACCTCTTAAAATCTCTTCCCGGGGTTAACGGAAACGATGAATTAAGCACACAATATGCAGTGCGAGGAGGAAACTATGACGAAAACTTGGTTTATGTAAACGAAATTGAAGTATATCGTCCTTTTCTTATTAGAAGTGGCCAACAGGAAGGTTTAAGTTTTGTTAATAGCGATCTTACAAGTAATGTTGATTTTTCCGCTGGAGGTTTTCAGGCCAAGTATGGTGATAAACTTTCCTCTGTTTTGGACATTACCTACCGCAGACCAGTTGATTTTGGAGCAACAATAGACGCAAGTCTCCTGGGAGTTAGCGGTTCTGTGGAAGGAATTTCAAAAAATGGCCGCCTTTCCGGAATTTTAGGAATCCGCTATCGCGATAACAGTCTTTTAGTAAAAGCCAAAGAAACTGAAACCAACTATCGGCCAAAGTTTGCAGATGCGCAAACGTATTTAACATACAAGTTCACCAATAAGTTTGAACTTAGCTTTTTGGGGAATGTTTCCTTAAACGAATACAATTACAGACCGTTAACAAGGCAAACAAACTTCGGAACGATCACCGACCCCATCGCCCTGCTCGTTTTTTATGAAGGCCGTGAAGAGGACCGTTACAATACCTATTTTGGAGCCTTAAAATCTACTTGGGTAGTTTCTGATAATTATACTGCAAAATTTATAGCCTCTCTATACCAAACGACGGAACAAGAATATTATGACATTCTTGCCGAGTATCGTTTAGGTGAAGTAAACACTGAAATTGGAAGCCAAGACTTAGGCACCGTTGAGTTTACTCGTGGCATTGGAGGGCAACTTACCCATGCGCGTAATGACTTAGACGCTTTGATCCTCAATGCAGAGCATAAAGGAAACATAGCTATTGAAGAAAACAATATAGAATACGGCATCAAATATACTCGCGAGGATATACGTGATCGTGTTCAAGAGTACGAGATTATTGATTCGGCAGGATTTTCTATCCGTCCACCAATATTACCTCCAAACAATCAACCTTACGAACCGGACACTTCACCTATCGTGCCTTACACAAACGTTCGTGCACAAAACGACACACAGATTGACCGAATATCAGGTTATGCACAATGGAGTAGAAAAACAAGTCTTGGGAGCGGTGACCTTTGGTTAAACGCTGGTGTTAGAGCCCATAACTGGACCGTAAGTGGTAAAAATATAACCAGCACAACGCAAACTGTTTTTAGTCCACGTGCCCAGGTTGCTTTAAAACCTGATTGGGAAATGGATATGCTTTTCCGTCTTTCTGGTGGAGTGTATCATCAACCTCCTTTTTATAGAGAATTGCGCGACTCGTCAGGTACCGTTCGCCCTGGTGTAAAAGCCCAAAAGTCTATCCATATTGTATTTGGAAACGATTATAGTTTCAAAATGTGGGACCGTAAGTTTAGATTAAATTCTGAAATATACTACAAGCATTTAACTGACGTAAACCCATATACTTTAGAAAATGTACGAATCCGTTACCGTGCAACCAATAACGCTGTTGCATACGCCTATGGGCTTGATTTACGCTTAGCGGGTGAGTTTGTTCCCGGCACGGAAAGTTGGTTGAGCTTTGGTTACATGAAGACCGAGGAAAATATTGACGATCGCGGCTACATTTTCAGGCCTACGGACCAACGGTTAAAATTTGGAATGCTTTTCCAAGATTATGTTAAAGTGATTCCTTCACTTAAAATGTACCTTAACCTAACCTATAATACAGGACTACCCGGTGGCTCTCCAAGTTATGCAGATCCATATAGATACCAAACCCGTTTACCTGATTACAAACGTGCCGATCTCGGTGTAAGCTATGTGATTGTGGATGATACTAAATTAAAGGATAGCGGATGGTTGAAACCGTTTAAAGAACTATCTATCGGTGCCGAAATTTTTAATATTTTTGATGTGCAGAACTCAATTACAAATACCTTTGTAAGAGACGTTTACACCAAAGTTCAATATGCAATACCAAATTATTTAACGCCGCGGGTTTTTAATGTGAGGGTTACAGCGAAGTTCTAATGATTTAAGGTTTAAAATTCAAGATTTCGGTTATTGAACAAATATCAAGTCTTTAAACATAAGTAAATATTATGCTCTGGAACAAAGAGGAAAAATATATTGAAATACCCTACGAAAAAGAATCTGAGATTGAAGAAGCTGTAAATGATGTTAAGGATGCACTTTTTGGCTGTAATAGAATTTATTTAGATGATAAAAAGAAAATTGGTAAAAAAGGTGGAACAAACAATCTTCCCGATGGCTATCTTATAGATTTAACAAACAAACAAGATCCCAAAATTTTTGTAGTTGAAAATGATTTGGCAAGCCATCAGCATTTAAAGCACATCGCTGTTCAAATTCTTGAATTTTCTTTGTCTTTTGAAACTTCAAAGGTAAAAGTTAAGAATATAGTTAAGGAAATGCTTCAAAAAAGAAAAACTGAGTGGGGAAAATGTGAAGATTTTGCAAGAAAGAATGGGTATGAGAATGTCGATTTCTTACTTGAATCTATAATTCATAAGAAAGATTCTTTCAATGCTCTTTTAATAATTGATGAACTTGGAGAGGAATTGGAAATAGTTTTGATTAGTCGCTTCAAATTTCCTGTTGAAGTAACTACACTTAAACGCTATAAAAATCAGTCAGGAAAAATTCTTTATGAATTTGAACCATTCCTGAACGACGTGGCAGAAGATACTGAAAAGGTTGATGTTTCTGACATAGACACTATTGTAATCCCTGCGAGAGAGGATGGCTTTAAAGAAGTTTTTCTTGATGAAAATTGCTGGTATGCCATCCGGCTTAATTCGTCTATGATTCCAAAAATAAAATACATTGCTGCATATCAAGTTGCTCCGATTTCAGCAATAACGCATATTGCAGAAGTCAAGACCATTGAACAATGGAAAGACACCAATAAGTATATTTTGCATTTCACGGAACCAGCAGAAAAGATTAAAAAAGTACCCCTAGGAAATGTAAAAGGGAAAGCTCCCCAAAGCCCACGTTATTCTTCAAGAGAAAGAATTTTAAAGGCTAATACACTTGATAGCGTGTTTTAAAAATAGAGGTTCATGCTTTGACAAGCAACTAATCCAAATCAACATTTCACGAATTTACAAACTCCTTCAAAACATCCACCACATAGTCAACTTCCTCTTTTTTATTGAAACTGGAAAAGGAAAAACGAATGGAGGGCTTGCTTAAATCTTCATCAGAAAGAATTTCGTTCAAAACATGCGAGACACCTTCTGCTCCGCTCTGGCAGGCACTTCCTTTTGAGCAAGCAATTCCTTTTAAATCCAATTGGAACAAAAGCAACATCGCTTTTTCTGCGGAAATGGGCAGACAAACGTTCAAAAGTGTATAAGTACTTTGTTCGTTATCTCCACAACCGCCATTAAACTTTACGCCTGGAAAACTTGCTAAAAGTTGTTGTTTAAAATATGCTTTCAGTTCGATTATATATTTTCGCTCTTTTTCGAGGTTTTGATAGGATCTTTTCAGCGCTTCAGCCATTCCTGCTATAGCATAGACTGCTTCGGTTCCTGCTCGCATGCCACGCTCTTGCTCTCCGCCATGTATTAATGACCGCAGCCCAGAATTTTTCCGTATAAAAGCAAAGCCGGCTCCTTTTGGGCCGTGAAACTTATGCGCCGCAGCTGCCGCAAAATCGATTGGAATTTCTTTAAAATCAAGTTCAAAGTGGCCAACGGATTGTACGGTATCACTGTGAAAAAGGGCATTGTACTTTTTGCATAGAAGTGCTACTTGCTTCAAATCAAGAAGATTTCCCACTTCATTGTTAACATGCATCAAACTTACCAATGTTTTTTGCGAAGTGTCTGCTAAAAGTTTTTCAAGATGTTCATAATCTACGTGTCCGCAATCCTTTAAATTGACAAAATCTATCTGAATTTTATATTCTTCTTGAAGCCATTCCAAAGTATGCAACACAGCATGGTGCTCAATACGGCTAGAAATAATTCGCTTTATACCAAGATCGCGTACAGCACTGGTTAGTATTAAATTATCGGCCTCCGTACCGCCTGAAGTGAAGATTATTTCACTTGAAGATACATTTAACAGCTTTGCTATTTCCTTTCTTGCATTTTCAAGTAATGATTTGGACGACCTACCATAAGAATGTGTAGATGAAGGATTTCCATATTCATTTTTTAAAACGTCGGTAATAGAGCTAATCACTTCATCTCTTAATTGTGTAGTTGCAGCACTATCAAAATATACTTTCTTCATTAAGCAAACATTTTTGCAAAATTGGGGTTTGTCCAAATTCTATATTTAGAGCATATCCTACCCAATAATTTCAGTTCGCAAAAATACATATTAAAACAGTTTTGCGGACGTTTCAGTTAAAAAGAAATGCGTTACTTTGTAGCTGTTGATGATTTTAATATATACATGAAAAAAATTCTTTACCTTTTTTTGACAACAATGCTTCTGCTAAGCTGCGATGACGGCGATATTATTATAACAACCTTTAATTTTGACGATGCCGACCTGAAAACCTGTGGGGCAACTGGCAATTATGTGTTTTACAAGGTGAACCCAGAAGCACTGGAAAGCCTTTCGCTAAAGCTGTCTGTTACGGACAGTCTTTATAAAACGGAAGGGACAAAGCCATATGAGTTAAATGGTACCAGCAATTTTGTGAATTACCGAACCTACGACGGAGTTTTGGGTACCGACTATTTTTGTAGTAGCATTCCGCCCACTTCACCAAAGGTTACTGTAGATTATTTTGCTTCATCCGGCACTGCCGAATTCACAACTATTTTTAGCTATGACGATAATGATGGTATCTCAGCAGATGATGAGTTTCAAGGAGACACTGATGGAGACGGCCTGCCAGATTTATATGACGTGGACGATGATGGTGACAACGTGCCTACTGCACTTGAGTTGGATCCTTCGGGAAATATTATTGACACAGATGGAGACGGAATACCCAATTACCTAGATCCAGATGATGACGGTGACGGCGTGCTGACAAGAGACGAAGACAAAGACGGAAATTTAGACCCCAGAAATGATGTTACAGATTCGAGCGTGGGCGCAGATTACTTAAACCCCGCTGTAGCCGATGATTATGATATTAACCAATACCGCCAACACACCTATAAAATCATTAAAAGCGTAAAAATTGTTTTGAAGAATTTGGTGCTAGTAAACGGTGATGAAGAAATAACTCAAGAAACATTGAATATGGGAACCCTTAACAATGTAGAAACAATCCCTAAAACCACTACTCCTGAATTTTAAATTTGTGAGATTTTAGCCATAAAACTCTCATTACTAAATTTTTACATTCTGCAAAATATAAACTTCCGTTGCCCCACGTCCATATTTTTGGTAATCGGCATCATAGAATTTTACATTTTCATACCTGTTAAAAAGATATTCCAGTTCCGTGCGCAACACACCCTCGCCTACACCGTGAATAAAGACAACTTTTTGGATTCGTTTTGAAATAGCAAAATCCAACTGTCTTTTAGCAGTATCTAACTGCAGGGTAAGCATTTCATAATTGTCCATTCCGCGAGTTTTGGGCACCAGTTGATTTATATGCAAATCTACCTCCAT
>JAGQYY010000034.1:25388-27047 GCA_020435825.1 Aequorivita sp. | reverse complement strand
AACAGCGATACGATAGCTTGGTATGAAAACAAGACCATTATCGGCATTGAAGAAAATCAATTAAATAATTTGAACATTTACCCAAACCCCACAAAGGGATTGGTCTTTATAAGCTCAAAAACTGAAACTATTATTGGCATAACGGTCTTTGATGTATTGGGCAAAAAAGTACTTCAATTAGAAGGAAATATCCAGCAAGTAGATATTTCAAGCCTTCAAAGTGGCATGTATTTTTTGAGGATAGTAACGGATCGTGGGGAATTTGTCCAAAAAATTATTAAAGAATAAAAATCGTTTTTACTTCACCTGCGTAACCCTTAACGTATTTACCATTCCTTTATCCACAATGGGCATAGCCGCAAGGTTTATTAAATAATCACCTTTGTGCACGTAGCCTTTTTCAAAAGCAATTCTATTTACATCGTCCACGGTTTCGTCGGTGCTTACATATTTATCGTAGTAAAACGCTTTTACGCCCCACAATAAATTTAAACGGGCGAGAATGCGTTTGTTGCTGGTAAACGCCAAAATAAAAGCCGAAGGTCGCCAAGCCGAAATCTGGAAAGCAGTATAGCCACTGTTGGTCAAAGTGCAAATTGCTTGTGCTTCAATTTCATTAGCCATAAGAGCGGCGTGGTAGCAAATGGATTTGGTGACGTAACGATTTGTTTTAATCTGAGGCGGTTCTTGTGGCACGTGTATCAATTCAGAGTTTTCTACACTTTTTAGGATTTTTGTCATTGTTTTAATAACGGCAACGGGATAATTACCTACGGAGGTTTCACCGGAAAGCATCACGGCATCGGCACCGTCCATTACAGAGTTTGCCACGTCGTTCACTTCGGCACGGGTTGGCGTTAGTGAGGTTATCATCGTCTCCATCATTTGGGTTGCTATGATTACTGGAATGCGCGCTCTTTTTGCCGTTAAGACCAATTCTTTTTGAATCAATGGAACCTCTTCAGCTGGAACTTCTACGCCCAGATCGCCACGGGCAACCATCAAACCGTCACAATAAGCGATAATTTTATCAATATTTGCAACAGCTTCTGGTTTTTCAATTTTTGCGATGATAGGAATTTTATATTCTGAATGTGCTTCGATCAACGCTTGCAATTCCTTTAAATCATCTGCATTACGCACAAAGGAAAGGGCGAGCCAATCCACTTTTTGCTGAATGGCAAAAACAGCATCTTCTTTATCTTTTGAAGTAAGTGCCGGAAGTGAAATTTTGGTGTTCGGAAGGTTTACGCCTTTTTTTGACCGAAGGGGGCCGCCCTGAATTACCATAACTTTCACTTCATCTTTTCCGTTAGTTTCCAGCACTTCAAAAATAAGTTTGCCATCGTCTAATAGCACTCGTTCGCCAGGGTTCACGTCTTTTGGAAAATTGTCATAATTCATATAAACCCTCTTCTTGGTGCCGTCGAATTCTGCACCAGTTACAAAGGAGAGTTCATCGCCTGGTTGTACGATTACTTCTTCTTTCATAACCCCAACGCGAAGTTTAGGGCCTTGCAAGTCGCCCAAAATGGCAACATGCGTATCCAATTCTTCGGAAAGAGTTCGAATGGTTTTGATAGTCTTTTTCACCGTGACATAATCGGCATGTGAAAAATTTATCCTAAAAACATCCACGCCTTCCAGAACCATGTGTTT
>JAGQYY010000034.1:3025-25289 GCA_020435825.1 Aequorivita sp. | reverse complement strand
CGTCTTTTTCACCGTGACATAATCGGCATGTGAAAAATTTATCCTAAAAACATCCACGCCTTCCAGAACCATGTGTTTCAGGATTTCTTCGCTGGAAGTTGCTGGGCCAAGGGTGGCTACTATTTTGGTTCTTTTTTGATTTGACATTTAGTCGAAAATTAAATTGTTCTTTGATTTTATGTTGTCTGTTTCCACCACGTAGGCAGAAACAATCTGTTTTAAATTGTTTATTTGTGAAACTAAAGATTGTAGCGAAACATTTTCAAAGTCAGAATAAATTTTCAGAAAATAATCCACTTTTTTAAACTCCGGCAACAAAAAATGATCTTTTTCTGAACCGATTTCTGAAAACAGCCCACCAGAACTTTGCAGACTAGCTTCCGCGATTCTACATTTATTGGCAAAAAGATAATATTGGCTATAATTGAGCTCGTCCACAAAATCGAAAATTGGAAAGGTTATCATCGTTCCTTCATAAGAAAAATCAATATCTACCCTTCTTCTTTTGAAACGGGTATTTAGGTGTTGATTTATCAAATAGGCCACTTTATATGCTTCTTCGCTGCTATGGACGGCGATGAGCGTATAGGGTTCTTCAGACTCCTCTCCCATATCCAATTTGTGATGGATCATATTTTTTGATGTTATAGTTGCGGTGGAGGCATTTAGTTTGCCGTTACAAGTATTTATACAAAAATAGGCAACTTTACAGCTATTAACTAAAGAAGTTGGGAATGTTGGAAACTATTAATGTATAAATAACCTTATAATCTAAGGCTTTTCCGAATCAATCTTTATATGAAGTTTATAGAAAGCTCTCTTTGCAGCACGTTCTTCGGCTTTCTTTTTAGAAGTTGCACGGGCTTTAGTGATTACTTCGTCTTCAAGTTTTAGGCGTACAGCAAAATGTTTTAATTCATCTTTGCCATTGTCCTCATAGATTTCAAAATGGAACTGCTTCTTATATTTCTGGCACCATTCAATAAAAAGACTTTTGTAGCTTATTACCTTTCCTTCCAGTTTTTTGATGTCAACATAAGGTTTTATAACCCTTTTTTGGATGAATTTTTCACAATATTTGAAACCTCGGTCTAAATAAATGGCGCCCACGAGTGCTTCAAAAACGTTTCCATAAATATTTCCGCCGAATTGTTGCGTTGGGACTGTGGTTTTTAAAAACTTTACTAATTGAAGATCGCGACCCAATTCGTTTAAGTGTTCACGACTCACTACCTTACTCCGCATTTTGGTAAGATAGCCTTCGTTGCCTCCGGGAACTTTCTTAAACAGGTGTGCAGCAATTACGGCACCTAGCATGGCATCTCCCAAAAATTCAAGGCGTTCATAATTTTGTGGTTGGCCACTGGTGTTTTTTTCGTTGGTGGAACGATGGGTAAAAGCGGTTTCGTATATTGAAAGGTCTTTAGGGTTAAACCCCAATATTTTTTTTAGGGAATTGGAAAATTCCCCGTTTTTGTCAGTACGGGAAGAAAATATGTTTTTAATGGAAGCCATTAATTGTTTTAGGCATCAAGTTTTTTAAAGAGCACGCAAGCATTGTGCCCGCCAAACCCAAAAGTGTTGCTCATAGCGACTTTAATGTCGCGCTTTTGAGCTTTATTTAAGGTAAGGTTTAAAGAAGGATCAATATTTTCATCTACCGTAGTATGGTTAATGGTAGGTGGAACAATCCCGTATTTCATTGCCAAAATAGAGGCAATAGCTTCAATAGCACCAGCAGCTCCCAAAAGGTGGCCGGTCATAGATTTTGTTGAATTGATATTGATATCTTTAGCGTGTTCGCCAAAAACATTTACAATAGCTTTCAATTCGGCAACATCACCAAGAGGAGTAGAGGTTCCGTGGGTGTTTATGGCATCAACTTCATCCGGGCTCATATTGGCATCGCGCAGGGTGTTCAACATAACGCGTTCCACACCAATACCGTCCGGGTGGGGTGCTGTCATATGGTAGGCATCACTGCTCATTCCGCCGCCAACAACTTCGGCATAAATTTTTGCACCACGCTTTTTTGCGTGTTCGTATTCCTCTAGGATCAAAGCGCCAGCACCTTCGCCCAAAACAAAACCGTCACGGGTGGCATCAAAAGGACGCGATGCTGTTTCTGGGCTTTCGTTTCTTGTGGAAAGGGCGTGCATTGCGTTGAAACCTCCCATTCCGGCAATGGTTACCGCTGCTTCGCTTCCGCCCGTTACAATAACATCACAATGTCCCAAACGTATGTAGTTTAGTGCATCTATCATTGCGTTGGCAGAGGAGGCGCAGGCAGAGACCGTGGTATAGTTTGGCCCCATAAAACCGTGCTTTATGGAAATGTTTCCGGGGGCGATGTCCGCGATCATTTTTGGAATAAAGAAGGGGTTGAAACGCGGTGTTCCATCCCCTTCTGCAAAGTTTATTACTTCGTCCTGAAAAGTTTCCAATCCACCAATACCTGCACCCCATATTACGCCAACACGGAATTTATCTACCTCTTCGAGGTTTATTCCGGCGTCTTTAATGGCTTCATCGGATGAAATAAGGGCGTATTGGGCAAAACGGTCCAGTTTTCGGGCCTCTTTTCTGTCAAAGTAGTCTTCTGCGTTGAAATTCTTCAATTCGCAAGCGAATTTTGTTTTGAACTTTTCAGTATCAAAATAGGTTATGGGCGCACAGCCACTTTTCCCGTTAACAAGCCCATTCCAGTATTCTTGAATATTGTTGCCAATGGGGGTAAGGGCGCCAAGGCCTGTAACTACAACTCGCTTTAATTCCATAGAAGAATGGTTATTTTGCTGCTTCTATATAGGAAATTGCTTGACCAACAGTGGCAATGTTTTCAGCTTGGTCGTCTGGAATCTGGATATCAAATTCTTTTTCAAATTCCATGATAAGCTCTACCGTATCTAGGGAGTCTGCTCCTAAGTCGTTAGTGAAGCTGGCGTCGTTTACAACTTCGTTTTCGTCTACACCTAATTTGTCTACGATAATCGCTTTTACTCGTGATGCAATGTCTGACATAATTTTTGATTTTTAAATTTAATTATAAGTGGCAAAAATAAAATATTTTAATTGAAAACACCATTTAATGTTAAAAATGTGGATTTGATAATTTTGAAAATTCACAGTTGAACGAAATTTGGAAAAACCAATTTAAACATTTTTGGGCGAAGTAAAACCCTATTGCCTTACTTTTGTTATTTATTTTAATTAATTACTTCGAGAAAAACTTTTGGAAACGGGAATGAAGAAACGGATTGTAATTTTTGCGTCGGGTAGTGGCACCAATGCCGAGAACATTATTAAATACTTTCAACGAACCCAATTTGCCGAGGTCGTTCGCGTGCTCTCTAACAAGAAGGATGCCAAAGTTTTGGAACGTGCTGAAAAGCTTGGCGTAAATACAGTTTCTTTTACAAAGGATGAATTGTTTTCTAAAGACGGAGTGTTAAAAATTTTGATGGAAAGCAAGCCTGACATTATCGTTTTGGCGGGTTTTCTACTGAAATTTCCAGAGATTATACTCAATGAATTTCCAAATAAAGTGATCAATATTCATCCGGCATTGCTGCCAAAATACGGCGGAAAAGGAATGTATGGCAGTTTTGTGCACAAGGCTGTTGTAAAAAATAAAGAAGCCGAAACAGGAATAACCATCCACTATGTGAATGAAAATTATGACGAGGGCGCAATTATTTCACAAAAAAAAGTAACCCTTTCAGAAAAGGAAACGCCAGAAACCGTTGCTGAAAAGATACATAAATTGGAATACAAGTGGTTTCCGAGGATAATTGAAGAAGTTTTGCGAAAAACATCCACCCCTAACCCCACCTTTAAAGGAGGGGAACTATAAAGTTATGGCGAGTAAAAAGCAGAAATTTTATGTGGTTTGGTTTGGAAATCCCGCTGGAATTTTTGGCAGTTGGGAGGAGTGCAAACGTTCAATTGATGGTGTAAAGGGAGCACAGTACAAAAGCTTTGAAACTTTTGATGAGGCTAAAAAGGCCTACAATAAAGAATATGCCGACTATAAAGGAAAAACTGTAAAAAAGGCACTTTCAAAAGAGCAGCTTCAAAAAATTGGCGAACCAAATCTTTACTCCATCGCTGTGGATGCAGCTTCCAGCGGCAATCCCGGAAAAATGGAATATCGCGGTGTGGATACCCAAACGCACAAACAACTTTTCCATCAAGGGCCATTTCAACAAGGCACCAATAATATCGGGGAGTTTTTGGCACTTGTACACGGCTTGGCTTTTTTAAAGAAAAACAACAGCGACCGCATTATTTATAGCGATTCACGCATTGCAATGGGTTGGGTAAAAAAGAAAAAATGCAATACTAAGCTGAAACAATCTGCAAAAAACAAAACGCTTTTTGAGCTGATTGCTCGTGCCGAAAATTGGCTCAAAACCAATAAATGCGAAACGAAAATAATAAAATGGGAAACCAAAGCTTGGGGTGAAATTCCTGCGGATTTTGGGCGAAAATAAATCTTAAAGGTTAATTTTCATAATCCAGATTTCCTTAAAATATTCAAAGCCCTTATATTCTTTCCACTTTTCGTAAACTGGCTTTAAGGCTTTATTGTCTGCAACATATACATAGTTCCAATTGTTTCTGGAATTGATAAAAGTTTGTGGGCGGTAGCTTTTTTCGGTTAAAAATTGTGACCATTTTAAAGCATTTTCTTTTACGGAGAAAACATTGGTAACTAGATAATATCCAGATGCCAGGCCAGGAACTGACATAGATTGAACCCGAACCTCTTTTTTTATTTTGTCTTCTTCAGAAAGTACAACGGGTTTTTTGGGAATCACATTTTCTTTTGTTTTTTTATTTGCAGGAATCTTTTTTTGTAGGGGTTTGGGTTCCTTTTTTTCAGTTGAAACAATTGTCTTTTTCGGTTCTGGCTCAATTGGCTCAATGATTTCTGTAATTTCAGGAGTGCTTATAATTGTATCTTCTACTGCTTTTGATTTTTCCTCTAAGAAATCCTTGTTAATTTCAGTTTCAAATGCTACAAAAAACAAGTAAAAACGGTCTGCTTTTGCTTGAAATTGCAGGTTGACTTGGGTGGTGGCATTATCCAGCAAGTCATTGTTTGGGTTTGGAATCTCCATCTTCAGCAAATCAAAACCCAGTGTGTTGGCGCTGTTTGGATTTCTATCTGTAAAGAATGCATCGCCCATCGTAATGGAACTATTGAAAAAATTCTTTTCTTCCCTAACTTTGTTACTTAAAGGTTTATACCCTCCGTTTTTTTTATCGAAAATGGAAAGTTCGTCCGTTTTTATTTTTCGGTCGCCTTCCATAGCTCCGAGCGCAATTGTGGTGTTAACAATTCCTTCCTCCTTGCTTTTAAAATCCTTGAAATCTATAGCTACGGCTTCTTTGTTAACTTCAACCAGACCATTATATGTTGTGAAATATTTCGGACTTTCCGAAGCATCTTCATAAACAATATATAAAAGCCAGCCAGCTGAGCCTCCGCCAGAAATTTCACCTTCGGTTGCCTTTATGTTTGCAATTGTATAAGTACCATTAATGCTTGCGAGATTTTGAAGTTTTGATGTAACATCGGCATAGCATACATAGGGGGAATTTGTCGTGAAAACCTCAGTATTGTAACTGTCGAAAATTATCTTGCCGTTCAAGGATTCATAAGTTCCATTGGGCGTTTTAAATAGTATTGAATTTACTTGTCCTTCTCTATCACCACGACCTACATGGACCATTTTGTTGCCAGATTTTCGCAACGCTCCTTTTTCAGAAGGGTACAATCCGCACCAATAAAGTGCCGCATGGGCAATTTTTGGTTTTCCAGGAGCATTTTTTATTGTGGCTTCACTGGAACTGAATGTTGTTTCGTCATCATCCACATCTATATATTTCATTTTCACAACATCGTTGGGAATGCTAATATCCATCAAAGGTTTTGTTGCGTCATCGCCCAAAATGTTATTTCCAATCAGGATTGAATTTCCGCGAAGGTATAATTGCTTGTTTTCTTTAAATGGAACACCTTCTTGTGAATATGTTTGGTAAAGAAGCAAAAGGGCAATAATCGAAAAATATAAGTTTTTCATTCAAAGAGAATTAAAAGTTTCGGAATTTACAATTTTTTAATTTATTGGATCTTTCTAGCTTTTTAAAATTTAATTTTTTAGTTCATATCCATAATGGGTAGAAATTGTAAATAATTGATTAAATTTGCACCCTCTTTAAAAACCCTTTATGAGCAAACTCGTAATTGTTGGTACTGTAGCTTTTGACGCTATTGAAACCCCTTTTGGGAAAACTGATAAAATTCTTGGTGGAGCTGCAACCTATATAGGTTTGGCGGCTTCGCAGTTTAATGTGGATGGTGCAATAGTTTCCATTGTTGGGGGCGATTTTCCGAAAGAATACCTAAGAATGCTTCAGGAAAACGGGATGGATATTTCGGGCCTTGAGATTGTGGAGGATGGAAAAACCTTCTTTTGGAGCGGAAAATATCATAACGATATGAATACACGCGACACTTTGATAACCGATTTGAACGTGCTTGCGGATTTCAACCCAGTAGTTCCGGAAAACTATCGCGATGCTGAAGTGGTTATGCTGGGCAATCTGCATCCGCTCGTCCAATTGGGCGTGATCGAACAGATGGATGCACCAAAATTAATTGTACTGGACACGATGAATTTCTGGATGAACAGCACCTTAGGTGAATTAATGCAAGTGATTGCCAAAGTTGACGTGATTACCATAAACGACGAAGAGGCACGACAACTTTCCGGGGAATATTCCTTGATAAAGGCCGCGCATAAAATTATGGAGATGGGTCCGGAATATGTGGTAATAAAGAAAGGAGAGCACGGTGCGTTGCTTTTTAGCGAAGACGATGTTTTCTTTGCGCCCGCGCTTCCGTTGGAAGAAGTTTTTGACCCAACGGGCGCCGGTGATACTTTTGCTGGGGGATTTACGGGCTATTTGGCAAAAACCGGAGATTACAGTTATGATAATATGAAGAATGCCATTATAAATGGTTCGGCACTGGCTTCGTTTTGCGTAGAAAAATTTGGCCCGGAAAGATTACTCAAACTTTCAAACGGTGAAGTTCACCAGCGCTTGCAGCAATTTAAGAGTTTAACACAATTTGACATCAAATTAACCTAAATACGCGCCCTGAAATTTCAGGGCGTTTTTTGTACATTTATATAGTTTCAGAAAAAGTATGAGCGACGCTTTAAAACACGAATGTGGAATTGCACTGGTAAGACTGTTGAAGCCCTTGGAATATTACAAGGAAAAATACGGAACCGCTTTTTACGGTGTAAACAAAATGTATTTAATGATGGAAAAGCAGCACAATCGCGGACAGGACGGTGCTGGTTTTGCAAGTATTAAACTGGATGTCAATCCAGGAGAACGTTACATTAGCCGAGTTCGGTCCAATGAAGCACAGCCCATTCAGGATATTTTTGCCCAGATTAATGAAAGAATAAATCTGGAATTCAAAAATCATCCCGAATATAAAGATGATGTTGTCGCGCAAAAAAAGAACATTCCCTATATAGGTGAATTATTTCTTGGGCACGTTCGCTATGGTACCTTCGGAATAAATAGCGTGGAAAACGTTCATCCTTTTCTTCGTCAAAACAATTGGATGCACCGAAATTTAATTATTGCGGGTAATTTCAACATGACCAATACCAACGAGCTTTTTGACAATCTCATCAAACTCGGAATGCACCCCAAGGAAAAAGCCGATACCGTTACGGTAATGGAAAAAATAGGCCACTTTTTGGATGATGCCGTTCGTAAATTATACAAAAAAGCAAAGGCAAAAGGAATGACCAAACAAGAAGCATCGCCCTACATTGCCGAAAACCTAAATGTTGCGAAAATCCTTCGTAAATCTGCCGCCAATTGGGATGGAGGTTATGCAATGGCCGGTCTTTTGGGCCACGGCGATTCCTTTGTGCTTCGCGACCCTGCAGGAATTCGTCCCGCTTATTATTATCAAGACGATGAGGTTATTGTAGTAGCTTCGGAAAGACCTGCAATCCAAACGGTTTTCAATGTTCCTTTTGAGGAAGTGAAAGAATTGGAGCCTGGAAATGCAATCATTATTAAAAAGGATGGAAGCATGAAACTTTCGGAGATACTTGCGCCTTTGGAACGTAGATCCTGCTCTTTTGAACGGATCTATTTTTCCCGAGGAAGCGATGCCGAAATATACCAAGAGCGGAAAATGCTCGGAAAATTGATAATGCCGAAAATTTTGGAGGCCATAGATTATGATACTGAAAATTCAGTGTTCTCTTTTATACCGAATACCGCTGAAACTTCCTTTTACGGAATGCTCGAAGCTGCGCAGGATGAACTGAACAAACAGAAAAACGCGGCAATTTTAAATGAAAAAGAGAAATTGACACCAGAGCGACTTCAGCAAATACAAGCACATAAAATACGCACGGAGAAAATTGCAATAAAAGATGTAAAGCTAAGAACGTTTATAACAGATGATAGCAGCCGTGATGATTTGGTTGCACACGTTTACGATGTTACTTATGGTGTTGTAAAACCAGATGACAACTTAGTTATTATTGACGACAGTATTGTTCGCGGAACTACCCTGAAGAAAAGTATTTTAAAAATGCTGGACAGGCTTCACCCAAAACAGATTGTAGTAGTTTCTTCCGCTCCGCAAATTCGCTATCCTGATTGCTATGGCATTGACATGGCGCGCTTGGAGCATTTAGTGGCTTTTCAAGCAGCTTTAGAGCTTCACAGAGAACGTGGAACATATAGCATTGTTGAAGAAATTTATCATAAATGCAAAGAACAGGTTGCAATGGAGGATGTTTCGGTAATCAACCACGTGAAAAAACTTTATGCACCTTTTACCGATGAAGAGATTTCAGATAAAATTGCTGAAATAATCAGCAACGAAAACATACAAGCTAAAGTAAAGCTCATCTTTCAATCTGTTGATGATCTTCATAAGGCGTGTCCTAAAAATCTTGGCGATTGGTATTTCACAGGAAACTACCCAACCGTAGGTGGAAATAGAGTTGCGAACCGAGCCTACATCAACTTTTATGAAGGAAACCCTGAACGAGCCTATTAGAACCCTTTAAATTTTAACACAGCGTTTACCGTTTATCGGAAACCCAACCCACTTAATCGAAATTGTTGATTAACACTATATTAGTGTATAAACTTAAATTATATTTGAGCTTACCATAAGGCGTAAGTAGGTTAGGTCTATGGTAAGATTTGGGGCAAAAAAGGTAGGCGAAAGCCTGCCTTTTTTCATGCCACAAATATGGGGTGGCGAGCTTTCGGAACATCTATGATCTATTTAGATTTTTTTTGCGAGCCGTTTTGCTTTTCCCATTGCGAACCCCTGCCTTTTTTCATGTCCTCAAATGAGATGGCAAGCCTTCCGGGAATTTTATGGCTCAATCCTGTAATAACCTGCTTGCTGTTTTCCAATTTTCTTGAAAAAGATTGTCTTTTTTTTATAATTCAAATTTGGGGTTCAGTTTCATTCCAAATTTTTCCTTTGGGATTTTTTTTAATTAACGCTATCTCTATTTTAAAAGATTAAATGAACAATCAATATCTAGCCTAAAGTGTTAAAATTAAAATTTTATCATTGGTTTATTGAATGAAAAATTACAAAATTGGCTTTTCAACGAAAAAACAGGCAATTCATCTAAAACCATAATTTTGAATGTTTTATTGCCATATATTTGAACATACCATTAGCATAAGTAGGTTAAGTTCATGGTAGATTTGGGGCAAAAAAAGGTAAACGCTAGTTTACCTTTTTTTATGCGCAAATCTCAACGGGGTGGCGAGCAACTCAAATGTTTCTTTCAAATTATCATTGCTTGTTGCGAGCCGTTTCTCTTTCCCCCAAACGCTAGTTTGCCTTTTTTTATACCCAAATCTCAACGGAGTGGCGAGCCTTCGGGATTATAAATCTTCTTTTCTGAATGTTATTGCGAGTAGTTTTTTATTTCTTTTTCTTCTCTCTCACTTGATTTTTTGCATAAAAAAAATCCGCAGGCATAATTATAACCTGCGGATTCTTAATTTCAGTTGTCTGATTTAAACCTTATTTGTTTTTTGCATAATTAGCGGAAACTTCTTCCCAGTTAATTACATTCCAAAATGCACCAACATAATCGGGGCGCTTATTTTGATATTTCAAATAATATGCGTGCTCCCAAACATCCAATCCTAAAATTGGAGTCCCGCCGCAACCAACTTTTGGCATCAATGGATTATCTTGATTTGGCGTGGAACAAACATCAACTTTTCCACCTTTGTGTACGCAAAGCCAAGCCCAACCAGAGCCAAACTGTGTTTTTGCAGCATTGGAAAATTTCTCCTTAAAAGCATCAAAACTTCCAAAGGCTTCGTCAATGGCTTTTGCCAAATCGCCAGAAGGTTTTCCGCCGCCATTTGGTGACATTACTTTCCAAAAAAGACTGTGGTTGTAAAACCCACCACCGTTGTTGCGGACAGCTTTATTTTCCATATCAAGATTGGTTAAAATATTTTCAATGGATTTTCCTTCCATATTTGTACCTTCAATAGCTGCATTTAGGTTATTGGTATAACCTTGATGGTGTTTATCGTGGTGTATTTCCATCGTCCTGGCATCAATGTTTGGTTCCAAAGCATCAAATGCATACGGTAGTTTTGGTAATTCGAATGACATAATTATATCGTTTTTTATTGGTTATTACTAAATTCCCTCAAATTTAGTCATTCTCTGTTTTTAAAAGTGTTATAGCTTTTATAAGATTTCTATGTAACTATAGATTAATTTGATTGCTAAGCCATAAAAACAGTATTTTAGTGCAAAAAGAATATTTCTTGGGAAAACCATCCTCTTTTTCAATTTATGATGCCGCTGCAGGAAGCGGGAAAACCTTTACGCTTGTAAAAGAATATTTAAAACAAATTCTTTCTTCAAAAAGTGAGGATTATTTTAAGCATCTTTTGGCAATCACTTTTACAAATAAAGCAGTGGCTGAAATGAAACAGCGCATTGTGGAAACTTTGGTGAATTTTAGTGAAGAAAAAAGCATTATGGAACCATTGCCAATGATGCTAAAAATTGCCGAAGAAACGGGAAAAAGTTTGGTTGAAATTCAGACCCAATCCCAAAAAACCCTAAAAACCCTGCTACATAATTATGCAGCTTTCAGCGTAGAAACCATTGATAGGTTCAACCATCGATTAATACGGACTTTTGCGCGCGATTTAAAACTGGCAACCAATTTTGAAGTTACACTGGAAACCGATGAACTCTTGGCAGAGGCCGTGGATTTATTGTTGAGCAAAGCAGGCGAAAACAAGGAAATTACAAAAGTGCTGCTCGATTTTGCCTTGGAAAAAACGGATGATGATAAATCGTGGGACATTTCGCGGGATATTGCCAATGCCGCAAGATTGCTTTACGATGAAAACGATTCTGCCCACGTTTCAAATTTAAAGCAAAAATCATTGGACGATTTTCTGGAATTCAAAAAGCAATTACTTAAAAAAAAGAAGGTTCTTTCCGGGAAAATTGAAACTATTGCTGCGGAAACACTTCAACTTATTGATGAAAGTGGTTTGCAGTTTGACGATTTTAGCGGTAGTTATCTTCCGAAACATTTTCAAAACCTTGCAACGGGCAGATATGATTTGAATTTTGGAGCAAAATGGCAGGAAACCATGGGCGAAAAGCCTTTGTATCCAGAAAGGGTTTCCGCAGCCATTGGTGGAATTATTGATGAATTGACCCCTACATTTATTGCGAATTTCCAACAAACTAAGTCATCGGTCTTTCAATTGCTTTTAGTTGAAAATATGCTAAAGAATATCACCCCGCTTTCAGTAATAAATCTGGTAAGCCACGAAATTGAAACCATAAAGGAAGAAAAGAATATTCTGCCCATTTCAGAATTCAATTCGCTTATAAACAAGGAGATTAAAAACCAGCCCGCTCCTTTTATTTATGAGCGTTTGGGAGAAAAATACCGCCACTTTTTTATTGATGAGTTCCAAGACACCTCAAAATTACAGTGGGAAAATTTAATTCCGCTTATTGATAATGCACTTTCGCAACAATTGGGGCCAACTTCCTGCAGCCTTTTATTGGTGGGCGATGCCAAACAATCCATTTATCGTTGGCGCGGTGGTTTGCCCGAACAGTTTATGGATCTTTACGGGAATCACAATCCATTTCAGCGTGAAAAAGAGGTATTTCCTTTAGATACCAACTTTCGAAGTTGTGCCGAAATTGTAAAGTTCAACAATGAATTTTTCACAAAAATCTCATCCTATTTTGCGAATCTGGATCACGCAAGATTATACAAGGACGGGAACAAACAAAAGCTGAATGCAAAGGAAGGCGGCTACGTGAAATTTGAATTCATTGAAAAACAGAGCAAAGCCGAAAAAGAGGAAGCCTATTCAAATTTGGTTTTAGAGACTATTCGCGATGTAAAGAACAAGGGTTTTTCAGAAAGCGATATTTGTATCTTAACAAGAAAAAAGGCAGATGGAATTGCACTTGGCGCATTTTTGATGGAGCAGGGCGTGCCTGTAATTTCTTCGGAAACCTTGCTTTTACAGTCTTCAACTTTGGTGCAAATTTTGGTTTTTTCGTTGCAGGTCTGTTTGTATCCAAACAATGACGAAGCCAAAATACAATTGCTTGATTTGCTGCATGACCATTTGAATATTTCGGAAGAAAAGCACACTTTTTTCACCAAATTTTTAAATATTTCCGAAGCAAGGTTTTCAGAAGATTTAAGGGAATACGGTGTTGATTTTTCCTTTGCGGAAATGCGCGCGGTTTCACTTTACGAAGCTTTTGAATATTGTATTGAAAAATTCCAAATTGCAGATTCAGCGGATGCCTATCTTTTCGGTTTTATGGATTTGGTCTATGAGTTTGGGCAACAACCGCAAGCTGATAAGATTTCATTTTTGGACCATTGGGAAACGAAAAGGGAAAGCGCGTCCATTCCCGCCAGCGAGGGTACGAATGCAGTGCAGTTAATGACGATCCACAAAGCAAAGGGACTGGAGTTTCCCGTGGTAGTTTTTCCCTTTGCGGATATGCAATTGTACGATGGAAAATATGACAAGCTTTGGTATCCTTTAACGAATGAAGATTTTAATTTTAAGGAAGCACAGATAAATTACAAATCTGAAATTGCAAATTATGGCGAAATAGGTGAACAATTGTACCACGAGCATCGAAGCCAGTTGGAATTGGATAATATTAACCTGCTTTACGTTACCCTAACGCGCGCTGTTGAAAAACTCTTTGTTTTTGCCGAAATGCCCGCCGAACCAAAAGATGGAATCCCTTCAACGTACAACCATCTCTTTATGGAGTTTCTGAAGCAAAAATATATGTGGGACAGTGACCAAATGATTTATGAATTCGGGAGAAATTCAGAAAAAATTTCAAAAGAAAAAGAAGTCGTTTCCCAGATGGAGCCGAAATATCTTTCCAGCAACCCTAAAACGCATGGTTTGAAGATAGTTGCTTCCGAAGAAGTTTTTCTGGAATCGGAGACCCTTGCAGCCATTACCGCCGGAAATCTGCTTCACGACACTATGGCGAAGATTTATTCGGGAAGTGATGCCGAGCCAGTTTTGATGGAATTGAAAGACCGCGCAATTATCCCAAAAGAAGAGATTGATAGTTTGCGGAAAACCATTCATCAAATCTTGAAACATCCCGATTTAAAAAAGTTGTTTGAAGGAACCGATAAAGTTTATAATGAACGGAGCATAATCACGAAAGACGGTTTGGTTTTGAGGCCCGATAGAATAAATATTGACCCTGAGAATACTTCAGTAATTATTGATTATAAAACGGGAAGCCCTAAAATTTACCACAACGATCAATTAAATGATTATGCAAATGCTTTGCAGGATATGGGTTTCATCGTTTCAGAAAAAATGCTTATCTATAGCAATGAGGGTGAAATAGTGATAAATAAAGTTTAATTTTGAAGCTTTAAACAAAACTTAACTATGTACGGAAAAATAAAGGAACATCTTCAGAAAGAACTTGAAGAAATAAAGGACAACGGACTTTACAAAAAGGAACGGATTATCACCTCGCCCCAAGATGCGGAAATTACTATCTCCACGGGTGAAACTGTTATAAACTTTTGTGCAAATAATTATTTGGGCCTTTCTTCAAACAAAGAAGTAATTCAGGCTGCAAAAGACGCGATGGACACGCATGGTTTTGGAATGTCTTCTGTTCGGTTTATTTGCGGAACCCAGGATATTCATAAAAAACTGGAGCAAAAGATCGCAGATTTTTATAAAACCGAAGACACTATATTATATGCAGCAGCTTTTGATGCCAACGGCGGTGTTTTTGAGCCACTTTTGAGCGAAGAAGACGCGATTATTTCAGATTCCCTGAACCACGCTTCTATTATAGATGGAGTACGTCTTTGTAAGGCAGCGCGTTACCGCTACGAAAATAGCAATATGCAAGATCTGGAAAAACAGCTTATTGCTGCCAATGAAAAAGGGGCACGATTTAAAATTATAGTTACTGACGGAGTATTTTCGATGGACGGTTTGGTGGCTCCGCTTGACAAAATTTGTGATTTGGCTGATGCGTATGATGCCCTAGTAATGATTGATGAGTGCCATGCTGCTGGTTTTATAGGCGATACCGGAAGGGGAACTTTGGAAGAGAAGGGTGTAATTGGCAGAATAGATATTATTACCGGAACACTCGGAAAAGCCTTGGGAGGTGCAATGGGCGGATATACAACCGGGAAAAAAGAAATTATTGAAATGCTCCGCCAACGCTCACGACCCTATTTATTTTCAAACTCTTTGGCGCCTGCAATTGTTGGAGCATCTATTAAGGTGTTTGATATGCTTTCAAGTAATACTTCCCTAAGAGATAAGTTGGCAGAAAATACAGCATATTTCAAAAAAGGAATGAAAGAAGCGGGGTTTGATATCATTGATGGTGATTCTGCAATTGTGCCTGTAATGCTTTACGATGCCAAACTTTCCCAACAAATGGCTGATATGTTATTGGAAGAAGGAATATATGTAATTGGATTCTTCTTTCCCGTAGTGCCAAAAGGAAAAGCCAGAATACGTGTGCAGCTTTCAGCAGCACATAATAAGGAGCATTTGGACAAAGCGATAAAAGCCTTTATTAAGATTGGGAAAAAATTAGGGGTTATTGACAAGTAAATCCTTTATTTACGTATCAATAGCAACCACTTTAGGAAAATTTTATTAGATTTGCTTTTGTTTATAAAATTTAACAACTTACTTTTGCTCTTAATTAACACTTAAAAATTAAACAATCGAATATGAAACATCTTAACAGATTATTAGTTGTTGCTATCCTATTCATAGGAATTGGGGTGGCGAACGCGCAAGACGAAAACAATCCTTGGGCTGTTGAGGTTGGTATGAACGCTGTTGACGTTTATTCAGCCGGACTTAACGACAGTCAATTACTATACCAACAGGATGGTATGAGAGGAGAAATCTTTGACGAGTATTTTAATGCAAATGACCACTGGAACATTCTGCCTTCAGTTTCCAAAGTTGCTATTAGCAGATATATTGGAAGTGGTTTTGTATTTACTGCAGCAGGAACAATCAACAAAATCGACAAAATGGGCGATGTTGCTGTAGATGACTTAAGTTACTACGGTGCTGATGGTGAAATTAAGTATAGCTTCAAAAAAGTTTTAGGAAGTAGCTGGTTTGACCCATCTCTTGGTATTGGTGGTGGTTATACTTGGGTAGATGATATCGGATTCGGTACTGGAAACGCAATTGCTGGAGTTAAATTTTGGTTTAACGACTATTTAGCGCTTAACCTTCAATCAACTTACAAGCATGCATTTGAAGATGATTATGGTGTTACACATTTCCAACATTCTGCTGGTATTGTATTCCAATTTGGTGGAAAGGATACTGACGGTGACGGAATCTACGATAAAGATGACGAATGTCCAGAAACTCCAGGTTTAGCTGAATTCAACGGTTGTCCTGATACTGACGGTGATGGCATCGAAGATAGAAATGACGCTTGTCCAAACACTCCAGGTCTTGCTGAATTCAACGGTTGTCCTGATACTGATGGTGATGGTATTGCCGATCCTCAAGACGAATGTCCTACTGTTGCTGGTTTAGCTGCACTTAATGGATGTCCAGATGCTGACGGTGATGGTATCGCTGATAAAGATGATGCTTGTCCAAACGAGGCTGGTCCAAAAGCTAACAACGGTTGCCCTTACCCAGACAGAGATGGTGATGGCGTTCTTGATAAAGATGATCAGTGTCCAGATGTTGCTGGTACTGTAGCTAACAATGGTTGTCCAGAATTAACTGTTGAAGTAATAAAAGCGTTGAGCGATTATGCTAAAACAATCTTGTTTGACACTGGTAAAACAACCCTTAAGCCTGCTTCATTGAAAGTATTGGATAATGTAACAGACATTCTTAAAGAATATCCTAACTCTAGATTCCACATTGATGGTCATACTGACAGTGTAGGTAGTGAGGCTAATAACCAAAAACTATCTGAAGGTAGAGCTGCAGCAGTAGTAAACTACTTAATAGAGCGTGGTATTCCTTCAAACCGTCTTGTTGCTAGAGGTTTTGGTGAATCTAAGCCAATAGCCCCTAATACTACTAAAGAAGGACGTACTACTAACCGTAGAACTGAAATCAACTTAATTCCTAGAAACTAAAAAAGACAGGATTAAATTCAGTAAATAATTTTGAAAAAGCCTTCCTATTTGGGAGGCTTTTTCTATTTTTAAGTATATGATAAACTTTCTTGAAGAAGTTGTTGCAGCTATTAAGCATACAAACGGAGATATCTCAGATTTCACATTAATTCTTCCAAGCAAAAGAGCGGGAGGGTTCTTAAGGAACATCCTAAAAAATACTGCGACACAAACTTCCTTTTCTCCTCTAATTATCAGTATTGAAGAATTTATTGAAAATTTATCCAATCTAAAGATTATAGACAATACCGAATTGCTTTTTAAAAGCTATCATGCTTACCTATCTACTGAAGTAATCAAGGAAAAAGAAAGTTTTGAAACCTATTCATCTTGGGCAATAACATTGCTTAATGATTTTAATGAAATTGACCGCTATTTGGTAGAGCCAAAACCTTTTTTTAGCTATTTGTCCAGCATCAAAACATTAGAACGATGGGGTCTTAATCAAGAACAGACGGAACTTATAAATAATTACCTACAGTTTTGGACAGCGTTGCCAGATTTTTATGAAAATCTCCAGTCACTTCTCTTAAAGGAAAATTTAGGATATCAAGGAATGGTTTACCGAGAGGCAGCTTCAAACCTTGAACATTATATAAATAACAACAGAAGTAAAAAGCATATTTTTATAGGTTTTAATGCACTTAATGCCGCAGAACAGAACATTATACAAGAATTGCTTGAAACTGAAAATACTGATATTTATTGGGATACAGACCAAACTCTTTATAATGACACAAAGCACAGTGCTTCTTATTTCATTAGAAAATATATAAAGGAATGGAAATATTTTCAAAATGAAACACCCAAATTTATTTCCAATAATTTTGAGAATAAAAAACATTTCCAATTTGTAGAGGTTCAAAAGAATATCGGCCAGGCTAAATATGTTGGCAAACTACTTTCAAGTCTTTCCGAAGATGAAATTAATAAAACAGCAATAGTACTTGGTGATGAAAACCTGCTAGTTCCTTTACTGTATTCACTGCCAGAAAATGTGAAGAATCTGAACGTTACTATGGGCGTTTCATTAAAGAATTTTCCCGCAGTTATTTTCTTTGAATTGCTTTTCGCTATTCATCTTCGAACAACCGAAACCATATATTACAAAGAAATTCTATCAATTTTAGATCATCCTTTAGGAATCCTTTTGGTTCCAAACGCAATCGATATTACAAAGAATTTGACTCGTGAAAATATAACCCATATTACTATATCAAGTCTTATTGAAATCTCAAACACCTCTGAAAATGAAATTTTGCAACTACTTTTTGGAGATTGGAAAGACGACAGCCAAACAGCAATTGAACGAGCTTTAAAGTGTATAGAGGAACTTCAAACAAAAAATGAACTTAGCACCATTGAACATATTGTTTTACTTCAAATAGCGAAAGTTTTCAGAAAAATTGATGCTTTAAACCAAAAATATCCACATCTCAAATCAATAAAAAGTGTGCTTACCCTATTTTCAGAATTAACCTCAACCACATCATTAGATTTTGAGGGAGACGCATATGTAGGATTACAACTCATGGGTGTTTTGGAAACACGTGTGTTGGATTTTGAAAATGTAATCATCACCTCCGTCAACGAAGGTATTTTTCCCTCAGGAAAATCGAATGCTTCGTTTATAACTTATGATTTAAAACAACAATTCAAGCTGCCGCTCTACACTGAAAAAGATGCTATTTATACGTATCACTTTTATAGATTATTGCATCGTGCAAAAAACATAACACTGCTTTATAACAATCATTCCGAAGGTATTAATACAGGTGAAAAAAGTCGTTTCATAAGGCAATTGGAAATTGAAAAACATCCAAACCATTCGATCGAAAAAAAAATGCTCGCTCCAAAAGTTCAAATTGAAAAAAAGGCTTTAAAACAGATAGAAAAAACTGATGCAGTAATGCAGCGTATAAGTGAAATTGCCGAAAAAGGCTTTTCGCCTTCCGCATTGACAAGCTACATCCGCAACCCTCTGGAGTTTTATTTTCAGAAAATTTTGAGGTTGAATGATTTTGAGGAAGTAGAGGAGACCGTTGCGGCAAATACCCTAGGAACAATTGTTCATGACACTTTAGAGGCTTTTTACAAGCCATTGGAAGGTTCATTTCTTTCAATTGAAAATCTTTCGGAAATGAAAGATAGAATCCACGGACAAGTAACTTCTGAATTTAAAAAAACTTTTAGAGGAGGAACATTTACCAAAGGAAAAAACCTAATCGTTTTTGAAGTTGCAAAGCGCAATATTTTTAACTTCATCAATCGTGAAATTGCCGAAATCGAAACAGGAAACACTATAAAAATCAGTAAGATTGAAACAGATCTTACTTTAGAAATTCCAGTTCCTGAGCTTGATTTTCCTGTGAAAATCCATGGAAAAGTTGATAGGGTCGATGAGTACAACGGCCAAGTTAGGATTATTGATTACAAAACGGGTTTGGTAAATCAGGTCGATGTTGAAATAATTGAATGGGCAGCTTTGACCCAAGATTACAAATTCAGCAAAGCCTTCCAAGTATTGGCTTATGCTTTGATGATGAATAAGGAAATTCCAATAAACAATGCTGAGGCGGGAATCATTTCCTTTAAAAATCTTGGCAGTGGATTTTTAAAATTTGGAACAAAGACTTCAGCCTACAGCAAGCGAGAACAACAAATTGATTCAGAAACTTTGGAAAATTTTACTGTGGAACTTAAAAAATTAATTTTGGAAATTTGTGACCCAAGCATTCCTTTCATTGAAAAAGAAATAGCATAATGATTTATAGAAAAAACAGAATACTCACTACCAAAGGCAAAAAACCAATTCTTTACGATGTTTATTATAAAGAGACGGAAAATCCACAGCCAATCGTAATTTTCTGCCACGGCTACAAAGGTTTTAAAGATTGGGGCGCATGGCATTTGGTGGCGGAAGCTTTTGCGGAAGAAGGTTTCTGTTTTGTAAAGTTCAATTTTTCACATAATGGCGGAACAATGGAAAACCCTATTGATTTTCCAGATTTGGAGGCTTTTGCGGAAAATAATTTCAGTTTGGAGCTGGATGATTTAGATAGAGTTTTAAAGGAAATTGATAGTGGAAACGAAAACTTTCCAAAGCACATTTCAACCATTTCCTTGATTGGCCACAGCCGCGGTGGCGGAATTGTTTTAATTAAAGCCAAAGAAGATACTCGAATAAGCAAAGTTGCCACTTGGGCGAGTGTAAGCGATTTTAAAGCGCGGTTTCAGGAAGATACGGAGGCGTTTGAATTGTGGAAAAAAACAGGCGTCACACACATTGAAAATAGCCGGACAAAACAACTGTTGCCACATAATTTCCAGTTTTATAAAGACTTCAAAGAAAATGAGAATCGCTTTTCGATCAATCGCGCTGTTGAAAGTTTAAAAATACCGGAACTTATCGTGCACGGAAGTGATGATCCAACAGTTTCTGCTAAAGAAGCAAATGCAATCCATTCTTGGAACCCAGAAAGTAAATTGGTAATCATCCCTGGGGCAGACCACGTTTTTAATGCAAAACATCCTTGGGAGGAAGCTACTTTGCCCAATCAACTAAAAACTGTTGTAGAAAGGACAATTGATTTTTTAAAATGAAGCTTATATTGAAAAATTTACTATTTTTGGCAACCTAATCTGCAAATATTCCTTAGCTCTTTGAGCTTCGGAATAAAAAGGGGGATTAGCTCAGCTGGCTAGAGCGCTTGCCTGGCAGGCAAGAGGTCACCGGTTCGACTCCGGTATTCTCCACAAAAAAACCACCGTGAAAACGGTGGTTTTTTTTATTCCTGAACGGGCAAAACCAAGAGCGGTTTGCTGGTATAAAATTCTTTTTTAAGGATTTCGTTCTTTTCCCAAAGCTTTTTGAAGAAACCTCTTTTTCTTCTAATCACGCAAAGCATATCCGGGTTAAAATGCTGAAAATATTCTATAACCGCCTGAAATGTAGTAGCAGCTTCAACCTGTGTATAGGAAGTTTGTAAAGATTTTAAATTCTCGGTCACTTCCTTCATTTCTTCTGTGGTTTCTGGAGTCTCAACGTGAAGTATGTGAACTTCGGTGCCAAAACTTTGCTTAAACTTCTGTACCGCTTCCAATAAATAATCGTGTTCAAAAGTTCCGTTTTTGAAAGCCATCAGCATCGTTTTTGGTGGCAGAAACTTTGCTCCTTCTGGAACAACCAAAATAGGAATATTGGTCTGCTTCAATAATTTACCCGAAGTTTTTCCAAGGTAAACTTCTTCTTTAATGGAATTGCTTCTTGGCGCAAGTACCATTAAATCTATAGGCACTTGTTTGCTTATACGGCCAATGCCTTCCAGCACTTCACCTTTTATTGGGTGCGCAATTACTTGTACGCCTTTCATATCTACTAGCGAAAGCACTTTGTCCAAACGGTTTTCAGATTCTTCCTTTAAAATGGTATTTACTTTTGAAAGACCACCCACCTTTGAAAGTTCCTGAAAAACTGAAACCACATATACATTTGCATTTACTTGTTTAGCCAAATCAATGGCATACTGCAGGTTGCTTACTGAATTTTCTGAAGACCCAATGGGAACCAAAATATTTTTCATAGTGCGAAACTTCTTCTTTAATTGAATGCAAAATTAACTTTTAAAACCATTCAATCTACACTTCTTTAACATTTCAAATAAATTTTTGAACAATTAAAGAGAAACATTTCTACTGAATTTTTGCTTTTCCGTAGTTTTACTTTTTCTAAAATGCAACAGACCGATATTTCATTTAAACGAATCCAGCAACTCGCCATTCCTGCTATAATTTCAGGAATTGCAGAACCCGTACTTTCTGCCACAGATGCTGCTGTTGTGGGAAATATAAAGGAATTTGGAATAGAATCACTGGCAGCCGTGGGAATTGTTGGGTCATTTCTTTCTGCTTTAATATGGATTTTAGGTCAAACCCGAAGTGCTATTTCAGCAATTGTTTCACAAAATTTAGGAGCCGGCAAATTGAAAGATCTTCATAATTTTCCTGCGCAGGCCATATATTTCAACATTTTGCTGAGCATAATCGTACTTTTTATTACTTATTTTTTTGTGGAAGAAATCTTTAGACTGCTTAATGCCGAAGGGATGATTCTATCCTTCAGCATAGATTATTACAACATTCGCGTTTGGGGTTTTCCGCTCACGCTTTTCACTTTTGCGGTTTTTGGGCTGTTCCGGGGGCTTCAAAATACGTTTTGGCCTATGATTATTGCTGCTGTTGGCGCTGCTTTGAATATTGGGCTCGACTTTGCCCTGGTTTATGGAATTGACGGCTATATTTTGCCGATGGGAATAAAGGGCGCTGCTTGGGCAAGCCTTATTTCACAGGCGGTAATGGCGATTATCGCCTTAATTTTTCTTTTGAAAAAAACTGAAATTTCTCTGAAATTATATTTCCCATTGCACCCTGAAATTAAAAGATTGGTCAACATGAGCTTT
>JAGQYY010000034.1:0-2927 GCA_020435825.1 Aequorivita sp. | reverse complement strand
TAATTTTAAATCGTTGTGGCAGCTTACAAAAAAGGTGAATCTATACAATATAGTGGTCGCGACAATTCTGGTTTTAATAGGCGTAACATTTTATAGACCGCTGGGACTTATCTTCAATAAAGATGAAACCGTACTTTCCATTTTTTACGGAATGTTTTTTATGGTGTTAATTTGTTTGCCGTTTAATGCTTTGGCTTTTACTTTAGATTCCATTTTTAAAGGTTTGGGCGAAATGGGCTATCTGCGAAATGTACTTTTGGGCGCCACTGTTTTTGGGTTCGTCCCCGTGCTATATTTTTCAAAATCTATGCACTGGGGCTTGATTGGAATTTGGGCGGCGCTTATTGTTTGGGTTGCTTATCGGGCCATTGCACTGCTCATTAAATTCCGAAGAAAATACATTCCGATGATTGAAAATTGATACATTTACTTAATATTCAATACAATTTATGGATTGGTTAAAATTTCTTGGCGGTCCCGGCCTGTTTCTAATATTGGCTATTTTGGTAATTGCAGTGGTTGCTTACAATAAAATTAAAAAGAAGTAATCAGCGTGTTTTTAGCCAACCCGTAATACTCAACCGTTCACTGGCTTTTACCACTTTTACTTCGTGTTCCAAAATTTGGCTTTCAAAAATAACCACCCGACCCGGAAGCGGTAAAACATCCAAATCTTCTTTTTCGGTATAAATGGTAAGTTCACCGCCATTTTCACGAGGCCATCCTTCCTCGTTCAAATAGCAAACTAGCGAAAGTTTCCGGCGATCGTCGTTCTGAAATGTGTCCAAATGCCTTTTGTAAAAAGTGCCTTTGGGATAGACCGCATAATGAAATTCCTTCTGTAAAATTCCCAAAAAACAGGTTTTGTTGAGATAATTTACCAGCTCATTTATTTTTCCGAAGAACAGAAGCTCCGCTTCATTTGCGTTTTTTTCATCCATCCAAAGAATGAAATCCCCACGAATGGTTTTGTCAATTTCCTCATTGGTACGGTTTCCGATGGCAGATTTTTTGAAACGGTCTGCTTCGTATTTTGCCAAAAGGGAATGTCGCAGAACTTCTACTTCTTCCGAAGTAAAGAAATTGTCAACAATACTAAATTGCTTCGTGAGCAAATCGTCAATAATAGATTCAAACAATGGATTTTCAACAAACTCCAACTGTTCAAAAAGTTCTTCGCTCATTTTTCGGCTGTTATAAAAAAGTGGGCAAATATAGGTTAGAAATCAATACCTTTTCAGAAAATAAATTTCCTTTCAAAAGCAGTATCTTTACGGCACAATTCCTTAAAATGCAAACAATACGTATTACCAAGATTTTTTCTTTTGAAACAGGCCACGCGCTTTACGGCTACGATGGAAAATGCAGAAACGTGCACGGCCACAGCTATAAACTTTCAGTAACAGTAGTAGGAAATCCAATTGAAGACAGCGAAAATGTAAAGTTTGGGATGGTAATCGATTTTGGCGACCTAAAAAAAATTGTAAAAGAAGAGATTGTTGATGTTTTTGACCACGCCACGGTTTTCAACAAGAACACGCCCCACGTAGAATTGGCAAAGGAGTTGAGCGATCGCGGGCACAGTGTGCTGTTGGTGGATTACCAGCCCACCAGCGAGATGATGGTGATAGATTTTTCTGAAAAAATTAAAAAACGCCTTCCTAAAAATATAACGCTTCACTCACTTCGATTGCAGGAAACTGATAGTAGCTATGCGGAGTGGTTTGCTGGGGATAATTAAATTTACAATGTCATCCTGAGCGCAGTCGAAGGGTCTTTTTCTATATCTTTGAATATGCAAATCCCACAGGGCAAAAAAATATACTTTTCCAGCGATAACCATCTTGGCGCGCCCACACCGGCCAAAAGCTTGCCGCGCGAAAAGATTTTTGTGAAATGGCTGGACAGCATTAAGCACGATGCTGAGGTAATTTTCCTGCTTGGCGACCTTTTTGATTTTTGGTTTGAATACAGAACCGTTGTGCCAAAAGGTTTTGTGCGTGTTTTGGGAAAACTGGCCGAACTTCGCGACAGCGGAATACAAATCCACTTTTTTGTGGGGAACCACGATTTGTGGATGCACGATTATTTTGAAAAGGAATTGAATATTCCCGTGTACCACGACCCAAAGGAATTTGTTTTTAATAACAAGCATTTCTTCATCGGTCACGGTGATGGAAAAGGACCTGGTGATAAAGGATACAAGCGTATGAAGAAAGTTTTTATCAATCCGTTTTCAAAATGGCTTTTTAGATGGTTGCATCCGGATATTGGCGTGCGTGTGGCGCAACATCTTTCAGTAAAAAACAAACTGATTTCCGGTGATGAGGACAAAGAATTTTTAGGGGAGGAAAAAGAATGGCTCGCTCAATATTCAAAACGAAAACTGGAAAGCAAACATTTTGATTACTTTGTTTTCGGGCACCGCCATTTGCCGATGGAGATTAAGGTTGGCGAGAATTCAACCTATTTCAATTTGGGAGATTGGATAAACCATTATACCTATGGTGTTTTTGACGGGGAAACCTTTGGTTTAAAGACGTTTACTCCTTAATATCTTTTAACCGAAGTTGCAAACTCACATTGCCCTGCCATTCGTTTTCGTCAATGCAATAAGCGGCCTTAAATGGTTTTCCGCCGCAAGCAATATCGTTTTTTTCGGCCAAACCGAAACCTATTCCCGTAAATTGATTGGAATTTCCCTGTTTTACAACCACCCGCAAATGTGAATTATCTTCCCCAACGGTTTTTCCCCAACCGGTATCCTTTAGGTTTTGTGTCATAAAAACAGGCGTCATATTTCCGGGGCCGAATGGCGCAAATTGTTTTAAAATCCGGTAGAATTTTGGAGTTATATCTTCCAGATTTATTTCGGCATCTATTTTTATTTCGGGCGTTAATAGATGTGGGTCGATGGTTTCGGAAAC
>JAGQYY010000033.1:16859-27307 GCA_020435825.1 Aequorivita sp. | reverse complement strand
TTTCCGCCACAGAGCACATAAAGTGAATTTCCAGAGACTACCATGGAGTTTGGAACATCTCCCACCATTATCGTGCTTTCAACAGTAGTTCCAGAAATCACGGATATTAAATTGTTCTGCCCATAGGCTCCTTGATGGGCAACATAGATTTTATTGTTATAAACAACCATTCGCTCTGGCCCAAAAGGTACAGAAATAGTTGACGTAATTTCATTAGTCCTTAAGTCAACAACAGCCAAATAATCATCTGCATAGTCATTAGGGTCGCCCCAATTGCTGACATATCCTTTGTTTCCGCCCACAGTCACAAAATAACGCGGATTGTCCAAACCATTTGTTATGGAGTCTAAACTTTGAAATGTATAGCGATTTACTATTTCAATTTTTTGCGAATTGCTAACAACGATATATGCATTGTTATCCAGAAAGCCCATAGACTGAACTATATTGCCCAAAGCATATCCATTCACATTTCTAAAAATATTTTGCGCCACCGTGCTATAATCTTCAGAAATAAAGGTAATGTTACCACTTCCATTGTTGAATGGCCCTTCGTTGGTAACTAAAATACCTTTTTCAAAAGCTGCTGGGACATATTCTTGTTGGTTATTATCATCATTACTACAAGAAGCAAAAAACATAACGGCAATAGCAAAAAACACAATCTTTTTCATAGTTTTCATTTTAGTTATATATTAAAATTTAAGAATATTTGAATGTTTCGAGACGGCATCGGTCTGTATGCC
Source organism: Aequorivita sp. (assembly GCA_020435825.1). Lineage (GTDB taxonomy): Bacteria > Bacteroidota > Bacteroidia > Flavobacteriales > Flavobacteriaceae > Aequorivita. The sequence goes on along the minus strand of JAGQYY010000033.1, from coordinate 26,561 downwards.
ACGTTTTCATAAAATACATTTAAAATGTTTTTAAACCTGCCGCCAAAAGTTATATTTTGGTTAAATGGTAAAGTATATTGAGCACCAAGATTGAAAACGGTATAACGATCCACAGTTTCACTGTTATCGGTAGTTGTATAGACATCTCCAATATACAAACCCTGTACATAAAAAGAAAACTTTTGAAAGTTATACGCCAACGTTCCCGATGCCTTATGAAAAGGCACATAAATTAGTTGCTTTTCAATTTCCATATCTTCCGCTTTGGCGTATGAATAATTTAGGTTAAAATCCAAAGATTGTTTGCCGTTGAATTTTAAATAATATCCAAGAGCAGCCTCAACACCATAATTTCTAATCTTGCTGATGTTTATTGGTTGCCACAGGCCGCCATTTCCCGGAACCCACTTTATTAAATCTTCTGAAGAAATATAATAGCCGGCAATATCAGCTTTAAGCTCTCCAATTGAAAACTCCTGTCCAAGTTCAACTTGATATGAAGTTTCCGGACGTAAATCTAAATTTCCTCCTGCATACCAATACAAATCATTAAATGTGGGCACACGGTAATTCTTTGATCCATTCAGGCGAAGTGCATAATTTTTTGAAACTTTATATTTCGCATCGGCAGAAAAAAGAAATGGATTTTCAAAATCATTCAAAAACTCTTGACGAAGATTGATTCCATAATTGAAATTTTCTGAAAGTTTATGGTTCATCAATATAACGGCCACCATTGTTCTTCGCGAATTTTCCCCCACGTTGTCACCCTTGGCATCAACATAAATATATTCAACCTTTCCGTTTACTCGCAGTTTTTTTTGAAGCAAAACTTCTGCCCGAAACGCTCCAATAAAAGTATTTGCTTTTCCTCCGGTATTAAATGACTTTTCACTGTTCGGGAAATAATTATACTGTTCAAAAAGATGGGCAACGCTCCCTTTTGTATTGAAAATTCCAAATTTTTGCTGTAACTGCCAAATATTGCGGGTGTTTATATCTTTATAAGCGTCTTTTCCAATTGTGTTCAGACTACCGGAAAAGTTCCGGTCATTGTAGGTATATTCCGAATTCCAAGTAGCAACACCACGTTTCAGCTTTCTTGCCTCGTTCACTTTTGCCGTAAAACGTACAAATTGCCCGTGATTGTTTTTTTTATTTTTTCCAATATAGTCATAATCATTTTCAGAGCCAATAAAATCCACGCCCACATTCAAATAATGATCGCCCCAAGTTTGTGTAGTACTTGCATTTCCGCCAAAGGTTGAAAAACTTCCATACTGCAATCCAAGCTGGGTTGTATCAATTTTTTTGAAAGAATACCCATTGTTCAAATGAATACTTCCGCCCACGGCACCGCTTCCGTATTGCACGCCTCCGCCACCGCTTCTTATGGTAATTTCGTCATAGTTTAATGGTGAAACTGTGTTGAAATCCGTTTGACCGGTAAATACGGAATTAATGTTTATTCCATTCCAAATAACAGCTGTTTGCGCAGCATTTGTACCGCGGAAGGATGGAGATGAAACCATTCCGAAACCGTTTTCCTTAAAATATATTGAAGTATTGTAACGAAGCGTTTCCGTAAGCGAAGTTGCATTTCTTTTAATAATGGAATCATCAAGTTTTTCGAGTTTAAAACCTTTTGAAAAATGGACAAGTTTAGAATCTGTCAGAATTACTTCCGGCAACTGCTGAATGCTGTCCAATTGTGCATAAACAGAAGTAATGCACAGAAAAAAAATAAAAATAATATGGAAACCGTTTCGCTTCATAATTCAACCTTTATCCCGAAAGTTTGATGATTTTACGTTATAAATCTGGCAGGTCTCCTGGCTTGTCTTTTGTGCTACCTTCCCATCCGCAAAAACGAACAGTGGTTTTGAAGTTGCACGCCCGAAAATAACTCGGGACGACTTACAGTTGCGGGAACAGCTTCGGTTTTTAACCGAATTCCCTTTTAAGAGCGTTTTCCATTGTGGAAATTCACTCACCAAAATTCATTGCAAAAATAGAATTTAAATACTAGCCCACCCAAACAAAACCATTATTTTTGAGGATGCAAAAAATGGTTTTATTTTTTATTTTATTCTCTGTTTTAGTTTCCTGCAAAAACAATAACTCCAACAACCCCGAAGAAACTGGGAGCCTTCAAAAAGAATTGTTGGAAATTAAATACGCAAAAGGGTTTGAAATCAATTCTTTTGAAGGTTACAAATCTATCACGCTAAAAAATCCATGGCCAGGAACCAGCAAGACTTTTAAATATGCTTTGGTCAAAAAAAATACTTCCCTTCCAAATCCTGAAAGCTATGATGCCGTTGTTGAAGTTCCTTTAAAAAGAATTGTAGTCACTTCAACCACACATATTCCTTCTTTGGAAATGTTGGGAGAAACCGAAGCATTGGTAGGGTTTCCGAGTCTGGATTATATTTCTTCCGAAAAAACGCGACAAAGAATCTCTGAAGGTAAAATTAAAGAGCTTGGCAAGAATGAAGACATAAACACTGAAATATTAATTGATTTAGCACCTGATGCGGTTATTGGATTTGCAATAGACGGCAATAACTCAACCTTCGCAACTATCGAAAAAACTGGAATTCCAGTGCTATACAATTCAGATTGGACGGAAACTTCACCGTTGGGCAAAGCAGAATGGATAAAATTTTTCGGAGTACTTTTCGACAAAGAAAAAGTAGCTGACAGTATTTTTCAATCTATTGAATCAGAATATTTTTCAGCAAAAAAAATTGCATCCAAAGCTAAAAGCACACCAACGGTCATAAGCGGTGCTATGTATAAGGACGTCTGGTATATGCCACAAGGAGACAGTTGGGGAGCACAGTTTATTGTTGATGCCAACGGCAATTATCTATGGAAAGACGAGAAAGGAACTGGAAGTTTATCCTTAAGTTTAGAGTCAGTTTTGGAAAAAGGTGGCGAAGCCGAAGTTTGGATTGGACCAGGGCAATTTACAAGATTGGAAGAAATGAAAAATGCAAACAACGCCTATACCCAATTTGCGGCTTATAAATCCGGAAATGTATATTCCTATAGTCTAAAAAAAGGCAAAACTGGAGGCATTATTTATTTTGAATTGGCTCCAAACATGCCAAACTTAGTATTAAAAGATCTCATAAAAATACTTCACCCGGAATTATTTCCCAATCACGAACTTTACTTTTTTGATAAATTGCAATAATGCAAACTTCGCAAACATACCGACTTCAATTTGCAGGGCTTTCTTTGGTGTTGATTGCAGTATTTTTGGTTAATTTGAGTGTAGGTTCAGTTTCCATTCCACTAAAAGAAATTTTTTCAGCATTTATTGGGAAAGGTGCGTCTAAAGAAACTTGGCAATACATTTTGATTGATTACAGGCTGCCAAAAGCCATTACGGCAATGTTAACAGGCGGCGGATTGGCTATTTCAGGCTTATTGATGCAAACACTTTTTAGAAATCCATTGGCGGGACCTTTCGTTTTGGGGTTGAGCAGTGGAGCAAGTCTAGGCGTTGCCATTTTAATTTTGGGCGCAAGTACATTTGGAGGATTTTTTGGAACAATGCTTTTAAGCCAATGGAGTTTGGTAATTGCCTCTGCCTTGGGCAGTTTTTTGGTCCTTTTAGTAGTTTTGGCCATAACTTTCAGAATAAAAGACACAATGGCCATTTTGATAATCGGCTTGATGTTTGGTAGTGTAACAACCGCAGTGGTTTCGGTCTTGTCCTATTTCAGCAATGCGGAACAACTGCAACAATACGTTTTTTGGTCCTTCGGAAGTTTGGGAAACCAATCCTGGCAAGGTGTTTTGATTTTGGGAATTTGTTTTTTGGCAGGTTTGGCGCTAAGTGTTTTCAGTAGCAAATCATTGAACGCATTACTTTTAGGGGAAAACTATGCCATAAGTATGGGGCTTCACATAAAACGAACCACTTTTATAATCATTCTTGCAACAAGCATTTTGGCTGGAAGCATTACGGCTTTTGTCGGGCCAATTGCCTTTGTTGGTTTGGCGGTGCCGCATTTGGTGCGCCAATTTTACAAAACCTCAAACCATTTGGTTTTGTTGCCCGCTGTATTGCTTTGTGGCAGTTTGCTAATGCTAATATGTGATACCGTGGCACAATTGCCTTTTAGTGAATTTACATTACCCATAAATGCAATTACTTCATTGATAGGAGCTCCTGTTGTAATTTGGTTATTGGTCAGAAAACGAAAACTTTTCTTTTAATGGCTTCAGAAGAAAGACATATCATTTTAGAAACCCAAGACTTATCTGTGGGTTATTCCTACAAAAAAGTTGATTCCGTTATTGCCCAAAAAATTAATTTTTCTATTGCAAAAGGTGAGTTAGTGGGACTTGTGGGCGCAAACGGAATTGGAAAATCTACACTATTGCGTACGCTGACGGGAATGCAAAGTCCATTAAGCGGTGAAGTTTTTTTAAATGAGAAAAAATTAAAGGAATATTCATCCTTCCAATTGGCAACACAGTTGAGTGTGGTTTTGACTGAAGCTCCAGCTTCCAAAAATCTTTCTGTTCTGGAAATGGTTTCTTTGGGAAGACAACCATATACAAATTGGATCGGTTCACTTTCCAAAGAAGACCAAAAAGCAATACATTTTGTCTTGGAAGCTACCGAGACCACTTCCTTAGCCCACCGAAAATGTTTTGAACTAAGCGACGGTCAAATGCAGCGTGTTGCAATCGCAAGAGCGTTGGCACAGGACACGCCAATTATAATTTTGGATGAGCCTACAACCCATTTAGATATTTATCATCGTGCCTATGTGCTGAAACTGCTGAAAAAGTTAGCCACAGAAACACACAAAACTATCTTCTTTTCAACACACGAAATTGATTTGGCAATTCAGCTCACGGACAAAATGTTGGTGATGGCAAAAAACGAAACTTACTTTGGAGAACCCTGCAAGCTGATTGAAGCTGGACGATTCGATTCGCTTTTCCCTAAGGAAACCATAGATTTTGATGGAAAAACCGGACGGTTTACCATTAGAAAATAAGTATCTTTACTTGAAAAATATTGCAATGAACGAAACTTTTCTTTTCCTTTTACTTGCTACAATATGCATATTAATAGGTGCATTTTTGGGCAATTACTTTGCTCGCCTAAAAAGCAAAACCGAAACCAGCAAATTGGTGGAACGACTCCAAAATGCACAATTTCAAATAGAAAAACTAGACGAGCGGTACAATATTTTAACAGGTGAAAAAGAAAAGATAAGAGATGAAAAAGAACATTTAAACATTCAACTTTCAAAGCAAAGTGCTGAATATAATTCATTGTATGCTGAACTTGAAAAGGAAAAAGAGCGTTTCAAAAATTTTGAAAAGGATTTTGAGGATAAGTTTTCGATTTTGGCCGATAAAATCTTGATTGATAAAACAGCGAAATTCACTGAATCAAACAAAGAAAATATTGAGGGAATTCTAAAACCTTTAAACCAAAAAATTAAGGATTTTGAAGAAAAAGTTGGAAAGAACAATATAGATTTTGTGAGAACACACGCCGAACTTGGCAAGCAATTGCAATATTTGAACGAGCAGAATATTAAAATAAGCCAAGAGGCAGATAACTTAACCAAAGCATTAAAAGGCGATTCAAAGATACAGGGAAATTGGGGCGAAATGATCCTTTCCCGAGTTTTGGAAGAATCAGGCTTGGAAAAAGGACGCGAATATACAATACAGGATAGCCACGACAATCCAGATGGCGGCAGACTGCAAACCGACGTTATTATTCATCTGCCGGACGGAAAGAAAATGATAATTGACAGTAAGGTTTCATTGACCGATTTTGAAAGATACGTCTCTGAAGAAAATGAAGATCTTAAAAGAAAATATCTAAAAGATCATATTGATTCCATTAAACGCCACATTGTGACTTTAAGCGAAAAGAAATATTATCACGCCATAAACGAGAGTCCAGATACCATTTTTATGTTCGTTCCTATTGAACCAGCATTTGCAATAGCAGTAGCAAACCAAAAAAACCTGTATCAAGAAGCATTTAAAAGAAAGGTAATGATTGTAACCCCTTCCACACTTTTGGCTGCATTGCGCTTGGTTGAAAATCTTTGGGAAAACGACAACCAAAAAAGGAACACGCTTGAAATCGCTACCGAGGCTGGGCGGCTGTACGATTCGTTCGCAGGTCTTTTGGATGAACTGGATAAGATAAAACGACAAATGGGAACCGTTCAAGGCTCCTTTGACAATGCCTTGATAAAACTCAAAGGACGTGGTAATTTGGCTTCAAAAGTAGAAAAATTAAAAAAGCTGGGAGCTATTGCCAGCAAACAGATAGACCAAAAAATGCTGGAAGATTCAGATAGTACGGACATTGACCTTTTATAAAACCAAACCATGAAAAAAATACTTTTTATAATCTTAGGAAGCCTTTTGGCAATATACCTCCTCTATTTCGCTTTTGTATATTATGTTCCATATAGCGAAGGAACTCGTGCTGGAGAACTCATTAAATTCAGCCATCGCGGAGTAGTTATTAAAACTTGGGAAGGTGAAATAAGCCAAGGAATAAGTGGTGCACAGATCTTTTCATTTTCAGTCTTGGATAAAGATGCCGAAGTCATTGAAAAGCTGAAAGAGTTTCAGGGCAACTATGTAAAAGTTACCTACATTGAACGATTTACTTCCTTTGCGATCTGGGGAGATACAAAGTATTTTATTACTGATGTGGAAAAAGAAAAATCTCCCCATTTCAACAGAGATTAATGAGCAGTATGCATAAACATATTGAAGAATCGCAAGTAACTATCTCTGAGTTGATGTTACCATCGCACGCTAATTTTGGTGGAAAAATACACGGCGGCTATATCCTGTCCTTAATGGACCAGATTGCATTTGCTTGTGCATCAAAGCATAGTAAATACTACTGTGTTACTGCCTCAGTAGATACAGTAAACTTTCTAAAACCAATTGAAGTGGGCGAATTGGTGACTTTAAAAGCTTCAATAAACTATGTGGGAAAAACCTCGATGATCGTTGGGATTCGGGTTGAAGCTGAAAATATACATACTGGAGCAAAAAAACATTGCAATTCATCTTATTTTACAATGGTGGCAAAAGATGATAATGGCATCGGCATGGAAGTGCCTGGCTTAATATTGGATTCAAAAATTGAGATAAGACGTTTTTTGGAAAGTGCTTTACGGTTGGCTTCAAAAAAGAAACAAAAATTCCAAGAAACCAACTTTGAAGTAGAAAAGCATATTCACGAACTAAAGAAGCACAACGTTATTATTGCCTACAAAGGCTATAATTAATAGATAAGAATTGTCATTATCCTTTTGCAATTTTTAAAGTAGTCTGCATGTTTCTTGAAGTAACTTTCACAAAATACAAACCGCTATTTAACCTGCTCATATCAACTTGAGTATGATTACCGGTTCCTTTACCCTCAGAGACTAAAGTTCCCAAAATGTTATAAACCTGATAGTTGTCAATTTTAAAAATTGACGAAATGGTAAGATTATTTTTAACCGGATTCGGATAGAAATTTAGGTTCTTTACAAATTTTTCTTCTATTGAAAGTTTGCCAACCACAGTAACTTTGCCAAACATTGAAGGATCAGAGTCATTTTGATATTCAGTAATGCCAGTTTTGGTAAAAGTATATGAAAATTCATTATCGACACCTTTCAAAGTACCGCTGTCAAAAACTTCAGCTCCATTTGGAAGGCTAGTTACACTTTTTTGTGATGCGTCTGCCCATTTCCAAAGCACTGTATCCCCTAACTCAATAGTTGGACTGGCCACAGATTCATTAATGCCTTGCCCCCAAGAAATTTCAACAACATTCTGCGCGCTGAGAATGTTCATTGTAATTAAAAAAAAGAACAAAGTAATTTTTTGCATAAATGAAATTTTAAGTAGGTTAATAATCTAATTTACGAAAAAAAAAGAAAAACATCAGCTTATTTGCTCAAATACATTTTTCTTCTTGCATATAGATCATAAAAAGCATCATCCTTCAAACTATCTATAAATAAAATACTCTCTCCTGTACTTTTCATTTCTGGACCCAATTGTTTGTTTACATTCGGGAATTTGTTGAAACTGAAAACAGGTTGTTTTATAGCAAACCCTTCCAACTTTGGATTAAAATCGAAATCCGTTACTTTGTTATGGCCTAACATTACTTTAGTTGCATAATTCACATAAGGCTCACCATATGCTTTCGCAATGAAAGGTACAGTACGGGAAGCACGTGGATTGGCTTCAATAATATAAACCATATCATCTTTTATTGCAAACTGAATATTTATCAACCCGACAGTATTTAGTGCTTTTGCAATTTTAAAGGTATGATCTTTTATCTGCTGCATAACAAACTCACCAATATTGAATGGTGGCAAAGTAGCATTAGAATCTCCGGAATGGATTCCACAAGGTTCAATATGTTCCATTATTCCTATGATGTACACATTTTCACCATCACAGATAGCATCTGCTTCAGCTTCAATGGCGCCATCCAGATAATGATCTAACAACAATTTGTTATTAGGAATTTTACGAAGCAAATCAACAACGTGTTCTTCCAATTCCTTTTTATTGATCACGATTTTCATTCCCTGTCCACCCAAAACGTAGGAAGGACGGATTAAAAGTGGAAAATCAAGCTGGTCTGCCAAAGCCAAAGCTTCTTCGGTGGTTTCTGCCGTTCCAAATTCTGGATAAGGAATATTGTTTTCTTTTAAAAGTGTTGAGAAACTTCCGCGGTCCTCGGCTAAATCTAAAGATTCATAAGTTGTTCCAATTATTTTAATACCGTATCTATCCAGCTTTTCGGCAAGCTTTAAAGCCGTTTGTCCGCCCAACTGAACAATTACACCTTCGGGCTTTTCATGGCGAATGATGTCATAAATATGTTCCCAGAAAACAGGTTCAAAATAAAGTTTGTCCGCAACGTCAAAATCTGTGGAAACCGTTTCAGGATTACAGTTAATCATAATGGTTTCATAACCGCATTCCGCAGCGGCCAAAACGCCGTGCACGCAACAATAATCAAACTCGATGCCCTGCCCTATTCTATTTGGACCCGAACCGAGCACGATTATTTTTTTCTTTTCCGTAACAATACTGTCGTTTTCTGAATAAGGCTTTTCGCCATCCAACTGTATTTCATTTTCAAAAGTGGAATAGTAATAAGGAGTTTCTGCTTTAAATTCCGCAGCACAGGTATCTACCAACTTATAAACGCGCTGGATGTTCATCTCTTCACGTTTTTTATAAACTTGACTCTCCAAACATTTCAGCATATGCGCTATCTGACGGTCACCGTAGCCTTTTTGTTTGGCTTCCAGCAATAATTCCCTTGGAAGGGTTTCCAATGTATATTTTGAAATTTCCTTTTCCAAAAGAAATAAATCTTCATATTGACGAAGAAACCACATATCAATTTTTGTGATTTCGTGTATTCTGCTCAGCGGAATTCCAATTTGGATTGCATCATAAATTACGAAAACACGGTCCCAACTTGCATTTTTAAGTTTGTCGAGTATTTGTTCATAGTTTGTGTAACTCTTTCCGTCTGCGCCTATTCCGTTTCGTTTAATCTCAAGTGATTGCGTGGCTTTGTGAAGCGCCTCCTGAAAGGAACGGCCAATGCCCATAACTTCCCCAACCGATTTCATTTGAAGCCCTAAAGTTCGGTCC
>JAGQYY010000033.1:10893-16761 GCA_020435825.1 Aequorivita sp. | reverse complement strand
CGAGCCTTCAAACTTGTCAAAATTCCAACGTGGTATTTTCACGATTACGTAATCCAAAGTTGGTTCAAACAAAGCTGAAGTTGACTTTGTAATTTGGTTGTTCAATTCAGCCAAAGTATATCCAATGGCTAATTTAGTAGCAATTTTTGCAATAGGATACCCCGTTGCTTTTGAAGCCAAGGCCGAAGAGCGCGACACCCGTGGATTAATTTCAATTGCAATGATTTCTTCATTTTCATCAGGACTTACTGCAAACTGAACGTTACAACCACCTGCAAAATCTCCAATGCTACGCATCATATGGATTGCCATATCGCGCATTTTTTGGAATGTGCGGTCGTTTAGTGTCATTGCAGGAGCAACAGTTATAGAATCCCCAGTATGGATTCCCATTGGATCCATATTTTCGATGGTACAGATTATAACAACATTATCATTATTATCGCGAAGCAATTCCAACTCATATTCCTTCCAGCCCATCATCGCCTTGTCAATCATTACTTCGTGGATTGGTGAAATTTCCAGTCCATGTGATAGCAATTCATCAAAATCCTCTTCTTTATATACTATGGAAGCACCAGCACCTCCCAAGGTATATGAAGCCCTAATAACCAAAGGAAAACCAAATTCCTGCGCTATTTCCTTTCCTTGAAGATAAGAATTTGCTGTGGCTTGCGGTGCCATTGCTACGCCTATCTTTTCCATCAATTCGCGGAATTTTTCACGGTCTTCGGTTATGTTTATGGCGTCAATATCAACCCCGATTAATTTTACGCCAAAATCCTTCCAAATTCCTTTTTCATCAGCTTCAATACACAAATTCAAAGCGGTCTGGCCACCCATTGTCGGCAAAACAGCATCAATTTGTGGGTGCTCCTTTAAAATTTGCACGATCGATTTTGTGGTAAGTGGCAACAGATAAATATGATCGGCCATTGTTGGGTCGGTCATAATGGTAGCGGGATTGCTGTTTATCAAAACAGTCTCAATACCATCTTCGCGTAAAGAACGCAAGGATTGCGAGCCAGAATAATCAAACTCGCACGCTTGACCAATAACAATAGGCCCTGAGCCAATAATTAGAACGGATTTAATTGAAGGATTTTTAGGCATTTCTTTTACTTTTTCTTTGCAGCAAAATTACGGCGCATTAGGGTATAAAAAAAGGTGCTGCTTAGTTAAACAACACCTTTTATATATAACTTATAAACATTACTTTTTATGACGGGCTTCAGAAGATACAGATAGTCTCTTTCTGCCTTTTGCTCTTCGGGCAGCCAATACTTTTCTTCCGTTTACAGAAGCCATACGCTCTCTGAAACCGTGTTTGTTTCTTCTTTTTCTTTTTGATGGCTGAAATGTTCTTTTGCTCATTTTCTTTTTCTTTAACTTCTGAAATATCTTCGTTCGCTTGACCTTTCTTCAAAGTCGGGTGCAAAAATACAACAAGTTTTCACTTAGGCAAACCTTTTTTGAAAAATATCTATAATTTTTTTGGACATACCAATTCACAAAACAATACAGTCATATAAGATTAAAAAGCACGAGATCTTTAGTGTGAATTATTTTCTATTTCTAAAAAGTAAAATCTTCCATAAAGCATTTAGTTTTTATACCTTTGCAGGCCATTTTAAAAATGAAACATGTTCAATAAAAATATAAAACTCGTTCTTTCTGTTCTAGCCATTGGGGCAGCCGTTTGGCAATTTACAGAAACAAATATTGGCAATGGAATTATGCTGATTTTGCTTTCGCTTGTATTCGTCTTCCTTTATTTTAAGAATGAAATCATTTTACTTGCTTTTTTACGCCTTAGAAAGCAGGATTTTCCCGGAGCAAAAAAATGGCTAGACAAAATTAAAAACCCTAGGGCTTCTTTAGTACCAAAACAGGAAGGCTATTACAATTATTTAAACGGCCTGATGGTCTCGCAAACCAATATGGTTGAAGCTGAAAAATATTTCAAACAAGCTGAAAAACTTGGGTTGAATATGTCTGCTGATATGGCTATGACAAAGCTTAACCTTGCTGGAATAGCAATGACAAAAAACCGCAAACGTGAGGCAGAGCAGCTTATGGCCGAAGCCAAAAAACTTGACAAACACAATATGCTGGACGATCAAATAAAAATGATGAAACAGCAAATGAAGAAAATGGGACAACCCCGCCAACAGTTTGGTCGCGGAGGTCGTGGCGGAAGAAGATTTTAATTTTCTTATATAATAATATCTTTCAATTTTTATACGGTTAATAGGTTTTAACCTACTTTTTATCGAATATCGCATTGTAAACCAACCATATAACGTATATTTGCCCAAAGCTTATGCTTATGGGTAGAAAACTACTTTATCTTTTCTTATTAATAACTTTTTCAGCGCAATCACAGATTGAGCAAGGTTCTCTATTTTCAGAAGCGATTGGAAAAAACATTAAGAAATACACGAGAAATTCACAAAATGCATATGCAAATCAGGATTTTGAACGTGCAGAATTCCTATTTGACTCCTTGATTAACAATGTTGTGAACGGAAGTTACCTTGATAATTTTAAAGTAAGGAAACTATCCGGAAAAAAAATGCAACTCTACAAGTTTGAAAAACCTGTGTTTTTAATGACATACGCATCTTGGTGTACACCTGGCGTTGGTGAGATTCCTGCCCTAAATGAAGTTGCGGAAAAATATTACAAAGACATAGATTTTGTTGTTCTTTTTTGGGATTCAAAAGAAAACGTCCGTAAATCAACTCGTGATTATTCCAGAAAAATAAACATTATTTACGTGGACGAAAAGGAGAACAAAAACGATCATATTGTGGAAATTATGAAGCACAGCCTAGGCTTCCCAACTTCCTTTTTTATTGATGAAAACAAACGTATTTTAGATGTAAGGCGTGGTGTATTGCATCCATATAATGAAAAGTATGAAATTTCATTTGAACTTAACTACAATTCGTTTTTAAATGGTATTTCGCTCCTGAAGAACTTAGGAGACGAAGAGAAAGATCACTTCGCTTCAAAACAAGACCCGTAAGAACTTAGCGTAATTACGGGCTATATATATTTGTTTTTTGGTTTTTATTGGTAATATCCTTTTTCAGGAATTTCAATGAAATATTCTTTCCCTGAAGCATTTTTTAAATACGTATCTCGAAGCCACGGATTGTGAAGCTTTAATATTTTATAATTGATGCCGTAAGGTTTTACCCATTCTGCCCAATCTTCTACTGGAGTATCAACTTTTACCGTAAAAGTAGGAATATTGGTATATAAATCTTTCTCCCTAAAATTGAAACCATATTGTTGAGGATGTGTCATTATTTCCTTTAGTGCAAGTATTCTAAAAACATAGCGGCTTGTTTCATCATTTAGTAATAAATCATAATAACTAGTTTCTTTTTGCCTGTTTATTTGTTTATTCATTCCTCCTACTCCAGCATTGTAAGAGGCTGCAGCCATAGTCCAGCTTCCAAATTTTTCTTTTGATTTTTTTAAATATTCTGCAGCAACCATAGTTGCCTTTTCAAGGTTATAGCGTTCATCTACATAATCATTGATTTCAAGACCGTATTCTAATCCGGTTCCTTTCATAAAGTGCCAAATACCTGATGCGCCAGCTGGAGAACTTTGGTATTCCAAACCACTTTCTGCTACAGCGAGGTATTTGAAATCGTCAGGCAAGCCATATTTTTTCAATAATGGTTCTATCTGAGGAAAATATTTATTAGCTCTTTTAAAAAGTAATAATCCATTAGATTGCCAGTAAGTGTTTACCAATAACTCTCTGTCCATTCTTTCGCGAATATCTGGATTTTTGAGAGGTACGGCCTCGCCGGCAAAATCCATTTTTTCTGGCAAAGGCAATGCGTAAACATTGTAGTCGTTTACCAATTTCTTTTCAAAATTTTCATCTGTGGGTGCGTCTTGAACAGCATTAATACTAATAGCGCTAATCGCTAAAACCGCTATTCCCAACCCAATTTTACCTATCATTTTCATATAATCATATTTTTTTTAAAGATACTTAATAAAGCCATTTTTTAACAGAAAAGCAAAAAATTATTCTTCAAATATTTCAAGTAGTTTATTTGAGATTTCTCTGCCTTTATTCAATATCATAATATGTGTTCCGCCCTTGATAACTATACAACCTTCAATATATTTTATGGGGAAAACCATATCTTTATCACCGTGAATATGAACTACATTTTTTATTTTTTCTTTACGGCTCCAATTAACCATTTTTTCAAGGGCCCAATCTAAATATTGTTTGTCACGAACGTGAAGATATTGTTGATAAAGCGATAAACGCTTTTTTGTTTTTGGACCTATCGAGAATTTGGTCAAATCTTCCACACTCAAAACCAAACTAGTTGGAATTAGTTTATAAGCCTTTGTAAAACTGGCAAGTTTCATTCGTCTGGGAAGCTCACTCCGGGTTTTTACGCTAGAAATGATTATGAGCTTTTTCAATTTTAAAAAATCAGTCATTTCCTGTACCACCACTCCGCCAAAGGAAACCCCAACAAGTATGCTATCCTTTTCTTTTACGCGGAAAGCCATCCGCTTTGCATAAGCCTGCAGGCTTTCATTATTTTCTGGGATTAACCATTCCAAAATATGGATTTCATATTTTTCAGGAAGTTTGATATTTCTAAAAATTTCGCTTCCTGCGGCTAAACCTGGAACGAAATAGATATGTGTTTTTTCAGAATTCATAAGTCTTTTATGAAGAAAATGGCAAAGCCCAAAGATTATTCGTAAATTTACGAATACAAAGATAGAATTATATAACCGTTTCTTATCAACTGATAATTATCAGTCATAATTTGCTTTGAAAACAAATCAGACATCCAAAAGTATTGTATCTAATAATACCTTTTTAAGATACCAAATCCTGTATTTAAAATATACCGATTCAATATCTCTACATTTTAAATATTTTTTTCCAATTTAAAAAACACTTCCAATGATTGAAGATGTAGAAATTACAGACAATGAATTTTTAAGACAATTTGAACTTGAAATTGGCGACAATATGGCGCGCATTGAATATGCACTTCAGGACCGTAAAATTTTTCTTACAAAATATGAAATGCCCGAAGACCTTGAAGAACAAGGTTTCAGAGATATTTTTATAAAGGCTGTTTTTGAAGAAGTAAAGAACCGAGGGATTAGTTTAGTGCCCACAAGTCCAGAAGTAGCGGGATTTATGCGAAAAAACCGCAGAAAATATAAAGATCTATTACCTGTGGGTATTAATATCTAGCCCAAAACAGTTTCAGAAACCTTAAAACGAACCAAGCCATCTTCATCAATCTCGGTAAGTGTAATTTGCTGTAACGTATTTACCAATTCCGGATTCCACGGGGCTTTTACCTTTACGTAATTTTCCGTAAAACCGTGAATATAGCCTTCCTTGTTTTCTCCTTCAAAAAGAACGGTTCGTGTTGTACCAAGCTGACTTTCATAAAAAGCCCTTCTCTTTTTTGCTGAAAGACCACGTAACATTTTGCTGCGCTTATTACGCACTTTCATTGGTATTACCCCTTCCATTTCGGCAGCGGGGGTATTGTCCCTTTCAGAATAGGTAAAAACGTGCAGGTATGAAATATCAAGTTCGTTTAAAAAATGATACGTTTCCAAAAAGTGCTCGTCTGTTTCGCCCGGAAAACCTACAATAACATCAACGCCAATACAGGCGTGCGGCATAACTTCACGAATTTTGGCAACTCTTTCAATATAAAGCTCACGCATATAGCGACGGCGCATCAATCTCAAAATATCATTGCTTCCACTTTGAAGCGGAATATGAAAATGCGGCACAAAAGTTCTTGACTTTGAAACAAAATCAATGGTTTCATTTTTCAG
>JAGQYY010000033.1:0-10793 GCA_020435825.1 Aequorivita sp. | reverse complement strand
TCAAGAAAAGTATGCTCGTGCTTTTTGTTTCCGAATTCACCTTTTCCGTAATCGCCAATATTTACACCGGTCAATACAATTTCCTTAATTCCCTGCTGCGAAATTTCAAAAGCATTTTTCAAAACATTTTCCAAAGTATCGCTTCGCGAAATACCACGAGCCAAAGGAATGGTACAATAAGTACACTTATAATCGCAGCCGTCCTGAACTTTCAGGAAAGCCCGCGTTCTATCGCCAATGGAATAGGAACCTACATAAAAATCGGCTTCTTCAATTTCACAGGAATGCACCTCGCCAACCCCTCGACTGCGCTCGGGGCGAGAAAGCAAATCATTTATATATGCCGTAAGCTTAAATTTTTCGGTAGCGCCCAAAACCAGGTCCACGCCATCCACATCTGCCAGCTCCTGTGGCTTTAACTGGGCATAACAACCAACAGCGGCAACAAAAGCATTGGAATTTGCTTTTTGTGCCTGCTTTACAATGTTTTTAAAACGTTTATCGGCATTTTCGGTTACGCTGCATGTGTTGATTACATATATATCGGCATGTTCAGAAAAATCGACACGCTGAAAACCCTCTCCCTCAAAACTTCTAGCTATTGTTGAAGTTTCGCTGAAATTCAGTTTACAGCCTAAAGTGTAAAAAGCGACTTTTTTTGGTGCGTCCATTATTGTATTTTTGGCAAACGAGGGCACAAAAATACAAACTAAAAATCGGTTCTCGAAAAAACATGCAGCAGCGTTCAAAAAAACTAATTGCATTAATTTCAATATGTTGCACCACTATATTATTACTTTCCTGTGGAAATGATAAAGAAACAGATCTCGATCACCTCGTTTTCCGCTACAACGAACACGGAAACATCCCAACTTTAGATCCCGCATTTGCAAGAAATCCACAAGCTATTTGGCCAGACAATCAATTATACAATGGCTTAGTACAGTTGGACGATTCCTTAAATATTGAACCTGACATTGCAAAAAGTTGGATTATAAATGATTCCACAAATACCTACACCTTTTTTCTAAGAAACGATGTTTTCTTTCACCAAAACAAAGCGTTTGCACAAAAAGGGCTTCACAGTCCAACCCGCTATACCCGAAAGGTTGTTGCGCAAGATTTTGTTTATAGTTTCAGTCGATTGACTGATGAAAAAGTAGCCTCTTCAGGTAGTTGGGTAATGAATTATGTTGAAAGCTATAAAGCTGTAAACGACACTACACTGGTCATTAAACTAAAACAACCATTTCCGGCATTTTTAGGATTGCTTTCTATGCGCTATTGTTCGGTAGTTCCAAAGGAAGCTGTGGAATATTACGGCAATGAATTCCGAAGAAACCCTGTGGGTACTGGCCCTTTTCAGTTTAAAATGTGGGAAGAAAACGTAAAACTGGTTTTCAGAAAAAATCCGCTTTATTTTGAAACGGATAAAAACGGTGAAAAACTTCCTTATTTAGAAGCCGTTGCCATTACCTTTCTGCCCGATAAACAAAGTGAATTTCTTCAGTTTGCACAGGGAAAACTCGATTTTATCTCAGGTTTGGATAGTAGCTATAGAGATGAATTATTAACCACTCACGGAAAACTACAGCCAAAATATAAGGATTGGGCCTATATGGCCACGGGGCCGTATCTAAATACGGAATATCTCGGCTTTTTTCTTGACGCAGCTACTCCAGAAATAAAAAGCAAAGCGCTGCGGCAAGCCATAAATTACGGTTTTGATCGCCAAAAAATGGTAACCTATTTACGAAACGGAATAGGCATTCCTGCGATCCACGGTTTTATTCCAAAGGGATTGCCGGGTTATGCGGAAATTGAAGGCTATACGTATCAACCCGAAAAAGCTAAGCAATTAATAGAACAATACAAAACCGAAACTGGCGATGAAAATCCAAAAATAACCATAGGCACCAATAGTCAATATCTAGATTTATGTGAATATGTTCAGCGCGAACTCGAAAAACTTGGAATTGCCGTAACCATAGACGTGATGCCTCCTTCAACATTGCGACAGATGAAAAGTAGTGGCGAACTTGACATTTTCCGTGCCAGTTGGATTGCAGATTATCCCGATGCGGAAAACTATCTTTCGCTTTTTTACAGCCCCAATTTTGTGCCGAACGGTCCAAATTATATGCACTTTAAGAACGAAGTTTTTGATAGTCTTTATGTAAAGTCGCTTTCCATTTCAAACATTGATGAACGGAAAATGCTTTACACCAAAATGGATTCCATTATTGTGGAAGAAGCGCCCGTAGTTCCACTTTTTTATGATATGGCCGTACGGTTTGTAAACAAGAATGTTTCAGGACTCGGTATAAACCCACAGAATTTCCTGGTTTTGAAACACGTTAAAAAAATTACTTCAAAATAAAAGCATCCAATTTTTTTTCACTTTTTAAAATAATGTTAAAATCAAAAAATAATTTATTAAACAACCGTTTGATTTAAACGATTGTTTAATTTTGTGCCCGAATTAAATAATTCAGGTATGGGATTGAGCGAAAAACAAGTACAGATATTAGAAGTTGCCGAGAAACTATTTGCTGAAAATGGCTTTGATGGCACTTCCGTTCGGCAGATTTCAAAAGAGGCAGGTATAAATGTAGCAATGATTTCCTATTACTTCGGAAGCAAGAAAAAAATGCTGGAAGCACTTTTGAACCATAGGATGTCAGATTTCAAAATTCAATTGGAATCAATCCTTTTAAAAGATATAACCTATCCAGAAAAAGTAGATGAAATAGTAGCATTTGTTGTGATGCGTGTCCATAAAAACCGACGCACCTATAAAATTATAAATTTTGAATATTCAAAGAATTCGCGGAGCATCAACTTTGAAAAGTATCTTCAGCAAAAGGATGAAAATTACAAAGTGATTGAAGCTTTCGTGAAAAAAGGACAAAAAGAAGGTTTCTTTTCAAAAAAAGTGAACATCCCTCTTATTGTTCCAACCATTATGGGAACGTATTTTCATTTCTATTACAACAAAAAATTTCACACCTCTTTGCACAAATTAACGAATGAAATTTCGCTTGACAAATTTGTTCGCACTACACTTACAAAACACATTCAACAAACTATAAAAGCGCTACTTATCTATGCGAATTAAATTTTTATTGCTCGCCGTCCTGATTTCGGGAGCGCACATGAAAGCCCAGGAAACACAGAGGCTCACCTTGGAAGAAGCAGTGAATTTGGCACTAGCCAAAAGCGACGCTTCCAAAATTGCGGATGCAAAGGTAAACTCCACCGAAAGTCAATTGAACGTTACCAAAAACCTACAATATCCGGATGTGGACATTTCCGGTCAATATAGATATTTGACCGGAGCAGACGTTAAGCTGAAAACACAAAGTTCTGATAGTACGGGCCAAGGAACCGCACAACCTGACGTAAAAAATCTTTTTCTTGGACAAGCCAATATTTCGATGCCCATTTTCTCGGGCTTTAAACTGAAAAACACTATTAAAGCCGGTAAAAATCAATTACGGGCAGCCCAGTACAGTGCAAAAAACGACAAGGAACAGCTTGCAATGCAAACCATTCAGGATTATTTAAATCTTTACAAAGCGGCAAAAACCATTGAACTGGTACAGGAAAACTTGAAAAGTGCCCAACAGCGCGTAAAAGATTTTTCAAATATGGAAGAAAATGGTTTGCTGGCGCGAAATGATTTATTGAAGGCGAAACTTCAGCAAGCTACAATTGAAATAAGTTTGGAAGAAGCCAAAAAGAACGAGCGGATCTTGAATTACACTTTGTCGGTATTGCTCAAACTTCCTGAAAACACGATCGTTGAAACAGTCAATACAGATTTTGGAAAAACCACAGGAATTATTTCTTCGGAGATTTCACGAAACGATTTACAGGCGCTAGAATTTCAGAAAGAAGCCGCGAAGGACCAAATTAAAGTTGCAAAGTCCAATTACTATCCTTCATTGGCACTTGTTGGTGGCTACATGGCTTTAGATCTTGACAACTTAGTTACCGTTACAAACGCTATGAACATAGGTGTTGGTGTTTCTTATAACCTCTCCAATCTATTTAAAACAAAAAGCGATGTAAAACTTGCAAAAAGCAAAGTTCAGGAATTGGAATACACCACAAATATGACTTTAGATAAAATAAAAGTGCAAGTTGAAAATGCCAAACAGGAGTATGAACTTTCACAGAAAAAATTTGAAGTTTATACACAATCCGAAGAGCAGGCAACGGAAAATTACCGGATCGTAAAAGATAAATATGATAACGGACTTATAGATACCAACGATTTATTGGAGGCTGATGTGCAGCAGCTTCAAGCCAAAATAGATTTGGCATACGCGAAGGCAAATATTACGCAAAAATATTATGAACTGCTAACAGCAGAAGGAGTTTTAACCGATCAATTCACACAAAACAATCAATAATTGCAATGGAACAGAAGAAAAAAACCAATAAGAAATTCATTATAATCATTGGAACGCTCGTGGTTCTCGGCCTTGTTTACGGAGGTTATAAATTCATCCATTCGCTTTCACACGAAAGTACAGATGATGCGCAGGTTGAAGCGAATATGAACTCAATTATCCCCCATGTTGGCGGTTATATTGAAAAAGTTTACGTGACCGACAATCAAAAAGTAAAAAAAGGCGATACCTTATTTACAATTGACCAAAATGATTATTTAGTAAAATTGGAACAGGCAAAAGCACAATTGGCCGGTGCCCAAAGCCAAGTGAACGTTGCAGAAGCAAGTGTAGAATCCTATCATGCAAACGCAGCAGCTTCAACCGCGCAGGTTTCTTCAGCTACCGGAAATATAGAAACGGCCCGCATAAAATTAGGCAGAGCCACAAGCGATTTTAATCGTTACAAAAATTTATACGAAAACCACTCAATAACAACACAACAGTATGAGCAAGCGCTTGCGGCCAAGGAAGAAGCAGAAAATCAATTGAAAATTCTGCAAAGCCAACAAAAAGCCGCATCGAGCCAAAGCAATGCCGCAAACTCGCAAACTTCTATTTCAGAAAAGCAAGTGAAGGTAGCTGAAGCGAACGTAAAAAGTGCGCAAGCAATGGTTGATGAAGCACAACTAAATGTAAACTATACGGTGGTCCTTGCTCCCATTGACGGGCAATTGAGCGAGGTAAATTTGCAGTCTGGACAGTTTGTACAACCCGGGCAGTCACTTTTCTATTTGGTGAATACCCAAGATAAATGGGTTGTGGCGAATTTTAAGGAAACACAATTGGACAAAATGCGGGTTGGACAAAAAGTTACCATTGAAATTGATGCCTATCCAGGCGATGAATTTGAAGGCACCATTACAAATTTCTCTCCCGCAACCGGCGCGAAGTTTTCATTATTACCTCCAGACAATGCTACTGGGAACTTTGTAAAAACCATTCAGCGGCTTCCGGTAAAAATTGAGTTCACAAAAAATAACGATACTGAAAAACTTGCGCTTTTACGTTCGGGAATGAACGCGAATGTTGATGTCCACTTGAAATAGATATTAGACTTTAGATTTTAGACAAAAAAATTTAAATCATTCTTAAAAACCATGCCTTAGGTTCCAGATCCTTAAAAAAGTTATGCAGGAAAACGAAGAAGATAGCTTAGTAGAATACGGTGCTAGAAGAGTAATCATAACCATCACCGCTGTTTTGTGCGCACTTTTGGAAATAATTGACACAACTATAGTAAACGTTGCGCTGAACGATATGCGCGGAAGTTTGGGCGCAACCTTGACCGATATTGCTTGGGTGATTACCGCCTATGCCATTGCAAACGTAATTGTAATCCCAATGACCAGTTGGCTTTCCAAACAATTTGGACGAAGAAATTACTTCGCTGCTTCTATCGTTATTTTTACCCTGGCATCATTTTTTTGTGGAAACGCTTCAAATATATGGGAATTGGTTGCTTTCCGTTTTATTCAAGGTCTGGGCGGCGGCGCACTTTTGGTAACGGCGCAGACCATTATTACCGAAAGTTACCCAATGGCAAAACGAGGAATGGCACAAGCTATTTATGGAATGGGTGTAATTGTGGGGCCCACTTTGGGCCCACCGTTGGGAGGCTATTTGGTCGATAATTTTTCGTGGCCGTATATTTTTTACATCAACATTCCTATTGGGATCGTAGCTACTTTATTGACGCTGGCCTACGTTAGAAGCCCAAAATACGGTGAAAAACTGAAAGTAAACCAAGTAGATTGGTGGGGAATTTTGTTTTTGGCTTCATTTATCGGTTCGCTTCAATTCGTTTTGGAGCACGGCCAACAGGACGATTGGTTTAACGATTCTTTGATTACAGGTTTAAGCGTGCTTTCACTTTTTGGATTGATCGCTTTTATTTGGCGCGAAATGGTTTACGAAAACCCAATCGTGAATCTACAGGTTTTAAAAAATAACAACCTGCGTATCGGAACCATTTATACTTTTATTTTAGGTTTTGGTCTTTATGGAACAACATTCATCATTCCAATCTATACGCAATCCATTCTCGGCTGGACTGCAACGGATGCAGGACTATTGCTTATTCCCAGTTCAATAACAACCGGGCTAATGATGCCTTTTATAGGAAAGGCAATTGAGCGTGGCGTTCCGCAGAAATATTTGGTGGCCACAGGGTTTATAATATTCTTCATTTTCAGTCTTTGGATGTACACTTTAATGACACCCGACACGGGCAGTGAACACCTTTTCTGGCCATTGGTAGTCCGTGGTGTTGGTTTGGGGCTTTTATTTGTTCCAATCACTACTTTGGCACTTTCAACGTTAAAAGGAAAAGAAATTGGGGAAGGTGCTGCTTTTACGGGAATGATGCGCCAATTGGGAGGTTCCTTCGGAATTGCCATTATTACCACAATAATTTTTAGGTTGAACCAACAGCACCGAATAGATTTGATTCCAAATATAAATCCAACAAACCCAACTGTCCAAAACCGAATTCAAGGCTTACAGAATATGTTTATGGGAAAAGGTTTTAGCGCAAACGAAGCTTTAGCACGTGCCTATCAAGTTTTGGAAGGAACAATCACTGTACAAGGAACCATTTTGACCTATATGGAAGTGTTCCTGTATATGGGGCTGGCGTTTTTAGCTTGTGTGCCTTTTGTACTTTTAATTAGAAAAGGTGCTGGAAAGGTTGATGCTTCGGCGGTGCATTAGATTTTGAACCAAACCACTAACCTTTCCGCCATTTAGCGGTTTCTTCAAAAACATGTTCCAAAATCTTGGCATCAATTCCTGAAAACTCAATATTTCTTCGGCTCATCACTACTTTTGCAACCTCAAAAGCTTTGTCGGTTTTATAAGTTGTAAAGCCTCCGCTTCCACCCCAACTGAAACTGGGGACAAAATTGCGCGGGAAACCGCTTCCGAAAATATTGGCACTCACGCCAACCACGGTTCCGGTGTTAAACATGGTATTAATACCACATTTGCTGTGGTCGCCCATCATCAATCCGCAAAATTGCAGACCAGTTCTTGCAAAACCTTCGGTTTCGTAATTCCAAAGCCGTACTTCGGCGTAGTTATTCTTTAAGTTTGAATTATTCGTATCGGCACCCAAATTGCACCATTCACCCAAAACAGAATTTCCCAAAAACCCATCGTGGCCTTTGTTTGAGTATCCAAAAATCACGCAATTGTTAACTTCTCCCCCAACCTTGCTGTGCGGGCCAATTGTAGTGTTTGAATAAATTTTTGCGCCCATTTTTAAAGTTGAATGCTCACAAAGCGCAAAAGGGCCCCGAACAGCACACGCCTCCATAATTTCAGCATTTTTTCCAATATATATGGGACCTTCAGAAGCATTTAAGGAACAAAGCGGCAACTGGGCACCTTCTTCAATAAAAATGTTCTCGGGATGGCTTGTCCATACAGCTTCCGGGATGGGCTGCGATTTTCTTCCTTTGGTGAGCATTTCAAAATCGCGCTTTATCGCTTCGCCATTTTTAGAGAAAATATCCCACGTGTGCTCAATTCTTAGAATATCATCGTATGTATATTGGATTATATCGAAAGTATCAAAATCTACTTCCTGCCCTTCCGTGGCAAAAAAAGCGATCGGCTCATCGTCAAAAAAAACAGCTTGGTTTTCCTCCAGGCCTTTTATAATATTCACCAAATTTTCTGATGGAAGGAATGAAGCATTTATTAAAATATTCTTCTCCAATTCCAAAAAAGGATATTTTTCCGAAAGGTAATCCTCGGTTACGGTTGTTGTAGCAAAACCTAAAAGATGTTCCCACTTTTCGCGAATGGTCAAGATCCCCACGCGTATATCTGCCACAGGGCGGGTAAATGTAAAAGGGAGCAATTGGTTACGGACGCTGCCGTCAAAGAGGATGTAATTCATTTTGATTTACGATTTTAGATTTTAGATTTCCTAAAAATCATAGTTATAAAAATACGTATTCAATATTACTCAAAAATCTACAATCGGCAATCGTAAATTTAAAATCAAAAAAGCCCTCGATTTCTCGAAGGCTTCTGTATGTTTTACTACTAAGTGAAGATTATTCTTCAGCTTTAGCTTCTTTAGCAGCAGGTTTTTTAAACTTGTCGTATTTGTTTTTGAATTTGTCAATACGTCCAGCAGTATCGATCAGTTTTGCTTTTCCTGTGTAAAAAGGGTGTGAGGAACGTGAAATCTCCATCTTTACCAATGGATACTCAACGCCATCAACCTCGATGGTTTCTTTAGTATCTGCGGTTGACTTTGTAAGGAAAACGTCTTCATTGCTCATATCCTTAAAAGCAACTAATCTATAATTTTCTGGGTGGATACCTTTTTTCATCTCTACTTGTTTTTAAAATGTACGTTTCCGACCTTTCGGAAATGAGTTTGCAAATTTAAAGATTAATTAGAGATTAGCAACAAAATATTCCACTTTTTTAATTGCCCTCAAAATCATTGGCAAATGTAACGTTTTGTTATCTTTGTTTACTAACCAATCGAACCATAAAAACAATCAATAAAATGGAAAATCAAACCGCTTCACTAAAAAAAATAGCACTCAATTATGGCGTGCTATTGGCCCTCCTCTCTATTGTTTTGCAAGTTATTTCGTATGTGCTTGATGTACATATAGACCGCCCTTGGTGGTTAACTGTGCTTCAGTTACTTATTTCCGTAAGTGTTATTGTCTATGGAATAAAAGCATTCAAAACAGACAATGCAGGTTTTCTTACCTTAGGACAAGCATTAAAAATCGGTCTTGCAATTAGTCTTATAGCTGGAATTATAGCTGTGGTTTTTAACTACATTTTTATGAATTACATCGATCCAGATTTTATTCAAAAAACATTGGATTTTTCTAGAGAACAAATGTTGGAAAAAAACCCAGATATGCCCCAAGAACAGATTGATATGGCGATGAACATGTCTGCGAAATTTATGTCACCAATGATTATGTCTGCTTTCTCAATAATTGCAACTTTATTTTTTGGATTTATTATTTCGCTTTTCGCTGGATTGGCAATGAAGAAAAACCCACCTCAACCACTTTAATTAACTGAATGAATATTTCCATCGTCATACCTCTTCTGAACGAAGAAGAATCGCTTAATGAATTGTACCGTTGGATTGCAGATGTTATGCAATCCAATGGTTTTTTATATGAGCTTATCTTTATTGACGATGGCAGTACAGACAATTCATGGAAGGTAATTGAAGGACTTTCCGAAGAGAAAAAAGAAGTAAAAGGAATCCGTTTTCAGAAAAATTACGGAAAATCGCAAGCCCTACACGCTGGTTTTGCCATGGCGAAAGGCGATGTGATTATTACGATGGATGCTGATTTGCAGGACAATCCCGAAGAAATTCCAGAGCTATACAAAATGATTACCGAAGAAGGTTTTGATCTTGTTTCTGGTTGGAAAAAGAAACGATATGATTCCATTATTAGCAAAAACTTGCCTTCAAAACTGTTCAATTATGCCGCTAGAAAAACGTCCGGCGTAAAATTGCACGACTTTAATTGTGGGTTGAAAGCCTATAAAAAAGAGGTTGTAAAATCTATTGAAGTTACAGGCGAAATGCACCGCTATATTCCAGTTTTGGCTAAAAATGCAGGTTTCAGCAAGATTTCGGAAAAACCTGTTTTACATCAAGCCAGAAAATATGGCGCCACGAAATTTGGTGCAGAACGCTTTATTCGCGGCTTTTTGGATTTGATAACCATTTGGTTTCTATCGCGTTTTGGCAAAAGACCTATGCACCTCTTTGGCGCTTGGGGCGCTTTTATGCTATTTATCGGGTTTTGCTTTGCGCTTTTTCTTGGTATTGATAAACTTTTCCTAAACCCTGCCGGAAGACTCATTGCTGAAAGACCTGAATTTTTCATAGCCCTAACCGCAATGATTTTGGGGACCCAACTTTTCCTTGCAGGATTTTTGGGAGAATTGATTCTTAGAAGCAAAAAAGATTCCCGAAACTACATTATTAAAGAACAGCGAAACTTCAAAGATTAACCACAGAGATTCGTTATTTTTGCACATTAATTTAAGCGAATGATTTACGTAGATCCGAAAATTTTAGCCCGCGTTAACCAGTGGCTCACACCTTTTTTCGACAAAAAAACCCAAAACGACATCAAAGAAATGATTGCCTTCGATCCCGAGGGGTTGGAAGATAGTTTTTATAAAAATCTTGAGTTCGGTACAGGCGGAATGCGCGGTATTATGGGGCTTGGCGACAACCGCATCAATAAATATACTTTGGGGAAAAACACCCAAGGGCTTTCAAATTATTTAAAAGAACAGTTCCCAAACAAAGAAATAAAGGTT
>JAGQYY010000032.1 GCA_020435825.1 Aequorivita sp. | reverse complement strand
TTGTTCGCCGTCCATTCCATCCTTTCCGTCTTCGGGAGAACAGGCTGTCATTATTGCCAAAAAGGCAATCATTAAAAGTTTGAGATTTGTTTTCATATTATTTTAGTTTTTAGTTATGAGTTATGAGTTATGAGTTATGAGTTATGCCCTTCGACTGCTCTCAGGGTGACAGATTATGGGGTTGGATTTTAAGTTCTGATTTCTTAAATCATTAAGTTTTAAATCTTGAATAGCTATTGAGCCCCACAACCATTGTTTGATTTTAAACCGTATTGCGGATTGTTCACCACCAGCTCGCCCCAGGGCGTGAGGTTAGCAAAATTGCCATCGGTCGTCATCTCACGTGGGGCACTGCAATCTTGGTCGTAGGTCCACGCCAGCCAGCCGATCTGCTCGGTACAGGCTTTTTCCAGTACATTTTCGGCAATGGCAGTAATGTTCTGCGAGCCACAGTCGTTTACGTCCTGTGTGTTTGCCACCTCCCCAATGATGAAGCAAAGGTTTGAATTGGCAATCTCGTCCAGTTTTTGGTCACTCTGCGCTTGCGTGGGCGCATAATCGTGCCAATAGGCGTGGGTGGAGAAAATCAAATTCTTTTTTGGGTCTGCCACCAACATTTCCGGTGCAACCGAAAGTAATTCGGTAGAGGAGGTGCCACAGTCGGGCGCATCGATCATAATGGGCACGTTCACGTTCAATGCCCGTAAATCGGCAATCAATCTGTTGTAGTTTGTTTTGAAGGTTTCCATTGCGTTTGGTGGATTTCCTATAAATCGGGCTTCCCCAAACTCATTGGCAAGGTTTATTATCAAATAATTTTGCGTTGCCGCAATGATGTCCAAAACCTCCTGTCTTTTCCACCAAGGTGCTACAACGTTATTAAAATAATTCCAGTTGTTGGAACAGGTTATGCGATATTCCTTAACATTGCCGTTTTCATCATACAGGTTGGGGTCGTGCAATTCCAAAATGGGGATCATTCCCTTTTGGTGGGCATACTCTAACATTTCCTGCAAAGAGCCGTCAGTTACCCATCCATCAACCGTACCGGGTCCGCTGTATTCAGGAAAGTCCCAAAAATGTACCCCATCGGTGTACCAAGGAAAACGGATGGCGTTCGACTCGGTGAGTGCGGCCTGATCAATCTGCGCCTTTACCTGCGCCATATCGTCTATGCGCATGGCGTCTATAATTGGATAATTAACTCCGCGCAGGATTATTTTTTCATCATTGGGAAAAATTAAATCTTTCCCGTTTACATATAGTGTTTCTCCCGGTGGAATGGGATCTGGCCCAGTTGAGCCATTGTCGTCGTTTTTTGAGCAGCTTATGAATATGGCAATCAATAAAAAGTATAGCAACTTGGTTTTCATTTTTCTTGTTTTTTAAATATGATGTAAAAGTATTTTGCAAGCATTTTAAAGAAAAACACTTTTATACCAACGGCAGTTTAAATAGACGAAGGTGTTGGGCCAATTTCCTTTTTCACATTTAAGGATTTTATAGTGTAAAGGTAGCGGTGGCCTGCGTGCTCCGGCAATCCACGATTTGGCGAAGTGTGGTTTGGGTTTGTGAAATGTTTTTTAGAATTCGGCGTACTCAAAAACGTCGGTGGTGGGGTCATCGCCAAAATCGTTATAAATTCGGGAAATGAGAAAGCCCCCTTCATCATACACATTCCTAAAGTTGAAAATATTGTTGCCCTCTTCATATCTACCCAGTGGTTTTTTGGTAAAAGATGTTACGATAAAAGCTATGAGCGGGTCCGGCACGGCGAGCAGCATGTGTGGCGCCACGGCGTTTGTGTTTTCAAAAGGGCCCTTGTTTTCTTCATCATAAAAATATTCGCTATTGATTTCATAATTGGGGCGGATTCTAGTGAATTTGGCAATTTCATCATCGGCCGTGAGCCTTACGGTTACTACTTCATCTTCGTCAAGATTGTACTCGTAGGAGTTTTCGGTTTCATTATAAGTAATCTCATAAACGCTCATATCGCTATCCGTCATTTGGTTGATCTTTCCATCCCCATCATAGCCAAAAAGATAGGTATATGCTATGCTGTTGGGGCCGTCATATTGAATTTGCAAGGTTGAAATTCTGCCATTTCTATATTGAAAGTTGATGATTAGATCCTCAGCCGCAATTTTTTGGACGGTGTGGTTGTCATTATAATCCACATCCACATTTAAAAAATCAGAATCTACGTGGGCCAACAGCTTTGTGGTTCTTTCTAATTGGGAGGAACCGTCGTCTTTGCTACAGGCGCCCAAAAAAAACGCAAAAAAAACTATGGCTAAAAATTTTGTTTTCATTGTTGATTTTTTATGCTTTCCATTGGGCGTTGTCTTATTGTTTGGTGAAACTGCCATAATGAACGGTATCCTCAATTTTTGCATAGTAGTTTACTTCCAACTTGCCATTTACGAGTACCATAAGTTCCACATCTTGATTATCCAATACTCTTACACTAGCAATATTGCCTAAGGAAGTATACGTTTCTGTACGCAGTGCAGTGCCTACTTCAAACCCCGCATCATATTTGTCATCGTTGTTGTGATAAGCGTAAAAGAAATTTGGGTGAAGCACAGTCATATCGGCATTATAGTATGTACCTGCAAATGTCTTGCCCGCCAGTTGGTTGCTTTCTTCCTTTTTGACGAGAACAAGTTCTTTGTATCGGTCATTGTTGCTCAATACTGCGTTTTCGTTAAACACAAATTGAGTTCCTTCGTTTAAAAGTTCAATTGTGTTCTCGGCAATGATTTTGTAATAACTGTATACTGGAACGACATCATCTGCTACAAATGTGCGTACCGCGCCAAAATCAAGTTGCATGTCAAACAGCGTAAATTTGGAATTTGAACCATCTTCTTCCGCTTCTTTTGCGAACAACATATAGTCAGCGATATTCAAATCAAAAGCAAACAGCGTGATTTTAGTAGAATTACCATCCGTAATATTTGCTTCCAATTTTCCGTTTACTAAAACAATAAACAGGTTGTCGTCATTATTGCCGTCATTGTTAACATCTACCGCAAGCTTTGTTGCAATATTTCCTATGGTGGCGTAGTTTGTGGAAGTAGCGCCATAGCCGAAATCTAGAAAAACCTCATCTGGGTCTGAAGTAAATCGGCAGAATAGATTCCCTTGCTGTGAGCCGTCAGATCGGTATATGCTACCACCAAAAATATTGTTCGCTAATTGGTTGCTTTCTGGTTTTTTGATCAGGACAAGTTCATCGTATTGGTTGTTGTTGGAAGTGACAATGTTTCCGTCAAAAATAAATTGAACACCAGAATTGACTATATCAATAATATTATCATCGATTACTGTGTATGATAAAATGGCTTCCTGTTCTAAAGTGTGAACCTGTATTTTTTCTTCGGGTAGAAATTCAAACAAATAGATTCTGCCGGAATTACCAGATTCTTTGGCATACAAGAAATATCCTTCTGGGTTATGAATATCGAACCTCTCTTCCTGCGGATCTGGTTTTTGGTTGTCGTCGTCCTTGTTGCACGCTACCAATACCATTGCCAGCATTATTAATAAAAATTTTGTCTTCATTTTTTTTGTGATTATATGCCAAAAGTATTTTATGGATGTTTTGAAAGAAATCTTAATTATACCAACAACCATTTAAATAGATGAACAGCAAATGGGTTTAAGTTGAATTTTTACCTAAATTTGAATACATCCCCCAAAAAAAAAATGAAAAAATTCACGTGTATTATTGTTGACGATGACGAGATAGACCGACTTACGGTCATATCTTTTGTGAAGCGATTTCCCGAATTCACTATTTGTGGGATTTTTGAAAATGCCGAAGTTGCGTTGAAGGCTACCGATTTTAATAATATCGATGTGCTTTTTCTCGATATTGATATGCCCGGTGAAAGTGGCCTGCAACTTCGCAAAAAAGCGCAACAGGTTCCGGCCTGTGTGTTCATAACCTCGCATCCGGAACATGCTCTTGAAAGCTTTGGGCTCGAAACCCTCGATTTTATTGTAAAACCCTTAAAAATGGAACGTTTTGCCGAAACCGTTAAACGGATTTCGGAATTTATGGAAATTCGCGAAAAAGCCTCCCTTTACGAAGCTTCTTTGGGCGGCGATGTCATATACATTAAAGAGGGACACGACCAAGTGAAGGTGAAACTGTACGAAATCCTTTATTTGGAAGCGTTGAAGGATTACACGCTGTTGGTAACCGAAAAGAAGCGACATTGTGTTCTTTCAAATTTGGGGAATTTGTTGAATAGCGAGCATTTCAATTCCTTTATTCGTGTGCACCGCAGTTTTGCAGTGCAGAAGAATTTTATCGATACGGTTAGGGTAAACGAACTTGTTTTGCACGATAATAAAGTAATTCCTATTGGAAGAAGCTATAAGGAACGCTTAAATGAAATACTATGAAACGGTTGTTTCTATTGTTTTTTTTATTGTCTTGTTTTGCTTTTGGACAGGAAAATAGGCGTATCGATTCCTTGTTTACCGCACTTTCACATGCGAAAGTTGATACATCAAAAGTCAATCTGTTGAATTCCGTAGCCAATGAATTTTTGGAAGTTGACAACGAAAAATGTAAAAAGTATGCATTTCAGGCCGTGGCGCTGGCGAAACAATTAAACTTCACATTGGGTGAGGCCGATGCGTATTCAATTCTCGGAAAAAATTTTCATGGCGAATACAATCAAGAAAATGCAATACTTTATTACAACAAGGCCATTGCTATCTGCATAAAATTCAATGATAAAAAAAGATTGGGAACACTCTATTACAGACTTGCCAATATTTACAACGATACGAATGATTATGCTTCGGCCCTTGAAAATTATTTCAACGCCACAAAGATTTACGAGGAATTAAAAATAAACGACAGGCTGGGGGTAGTACTCAATCAAATTTCCAGTATTTACAGGGGGTTGGGCGATTATGAAAAATCTAAGGAGTATTTGGACCGCTCTACCAAAATCCTTTCGGATTTGAACGACGAATTCCTATTAATGTATAATTATATAAATTATGCGCAACTGTACGAGCGAACCGACAATACCGAAAAAGTAGCATATTACGCAACGAAAACCTACGAACTGGCCTCAAAATTCAACAACAAAAACAGTATGGCAGTTAGTCTATTCGCGCTCGGCATGGTTCACAAAAAAAAGGGGCAATACGAAGAGGCATTGAAGGAAATAAATAAAGCAATAAATATATTTGAAGAATTGTCAAATTTTATGGGAATGGCAAGCGCATATAACGAACTGGGAGTTTGCTACCTTAAGCTGTATGAGCAAACCAACACAAAAAATTATTTGACCTTGGCCAAAAATAATTTTGAAGCTTCCAATAAAATATATCTCGAATCCAATTTAATTGATGGGCTGCCCGATAATTATTTGTCTATTTCCAAAATAAGTGAAATGGAGCATAACTATAAAAGTGCGCTCGATAACTATCAATTGTATTCTAAATACAAAGATTCCATTTTAAGCGAATCTACCAAAGAAACCATTAAAAACTTGGAAGATAAGCGGAGCATAGAAATACGTGACAAAGAAATAGCTATCAATAAGCTCACAATCATGGCTAAGGAAAAGCAGCAGTTTTTTTTAATAGCCGGAATTTCATTCTTTGCAATATTGGGAGGTATGCTGTTTTACCAAAATCGTACACGGCGAAAAAACAATAAAAGATTAAGGCTGCTAAACCAAGAGCTCGATGAGAGCAACAAGGTAAAGGCGCGTTTTTTCGGCATCCTTAACCACGATTTACGAAGCCCCGTGGCAAACCTGATCCATTTTCTGCATTTGAAAAAGGAAAACCCCGAATTGCTTTCCGAGGAAAACAAAACAAGATTGGAACAAAAAACCATTACCGCTGCGGAAAACCTGCTCATTTCAATGGAAGATATCCTTTTGTGGAGCAAGGGACAGATGGATAATTTTAAGCCAAATTTCAAAGGAATTGAAATAAATGAATTGTTCAATGATCTATCAAAACATTTTGGAAGTGAGGAAAACGTGGAAATCCGTTTTGAAAATCCCCAAAAGATGAGCGTCCACACCGATGAAAACTATTTAAAAACCATTATGCGAAACCTTACGGGAAATGCCATAAAAGCCTTGACAGCTACCGAAAACCCGCAAATAGTTTGGAAGGCAAAGGAAGAAAACGGAAAAGTCCAATTGTCAATAGCCGATAATGGCCCGGGAAGCAGTGATGAAAAATTCCGTGCACTTTATGACGATTCGGAAGTGGTGGGAATCAAAACGGGGCTTGGACTGCACCTTATCCGCGATCTGGCAAAGGCAATCAACTGTGAAATTGATCTGTTTTCTCAAGTTGGAAAAGGCACAACCATTATCTTGAAGTTTTCTTGAAAATTATTCCTTCCATTTAATATTACACCCAATACTTGGTTTTTGGTCCTTTCGTTGGGGGTTGTTGTTCAATATATTGTCCAGTGCTTCCCGAAGGTCGCGACCATTTACAGGAATGCCATTTCCCGGGCGGGAATTATCCAATTGGCCTCTATAGACCAATTTAAGAGCATCATCAAATAAGTAAAAATCTGGAGTGCAAGCAGCATCATACGCTTTTGCCACTTCTTGGGTTTCATCGTACAAATAAGGGAAGGGATAACTGTGCTTTTGGGCGGTCCGCCACATTTCTGCCGGGGAATCCTCAGGATATTTTTCAACATCGTTGCTGTTGATTGCCACAAACCCAAAACCGGTAACGTGGTAATCGTTGCAAACTCTTACTATTTCACTATTTATGTGTTTTACAAAAGGGCAATGATTGCAGATAAACATAACTACAGTTCCTTTTTCGCCCCGTATATCTTTTAAAGTAAGAAGATTACTTGAAACTGCGTCAATAAGAGTAAAATCTGGAGCTTTTGTTCCCAATGGAAGCATTTTGGATTCTGTTCTGGCCATAGTGTTCTTTTCTGTATTGGTTGTAAACTACGGCTTAAAGTTACGATTTTTGAGTGGTTATTGAGTTATTGGTTTATAGGCATCTAAACTTTTTCTACTAAAGAATTTATAAAACTTTGCCGTTGCAAAATATCTCCATTAACTTTAAAATCTAAATATGAACTTATGTAAAACTCATGTTCATTACTATCTGCGGCCATTAAAGATTTTCAAAAAAAAGACTTTTCAGAAGATTTCAATCTATTGGGCGAAGGTATTGAATCTAAAGAACACCATTCACTATGAATAATAATCTTACGTGGGCTGATTTTGAAAAAGTTGAAATGCATGTGGGGACCATTATTGAAGCCAACGATTTTCCCGAAGCTCGAAACCCTTCCTATCAACTTTTAATTGATTTTGGCGAAGAACTTGGCCAACGGAAAACTTCGGCCCAGATAACCTCGCTTTACTCAAAGAAAGAATTGATTGGGAAACAGGTGGTGGCAGTCGTTAATTTTCCGAAGAAACAAATCGCCAATTTTATGAGCGAATGCCTTGTTTTGGGTGCCGTGGAAGGGAAAAACGTAACGCTTTTGCAACCTGAAAAAGAAGTTAAAAACGGGTTGCGAATATTATAGCTAAAACTTTTTTTGATACCTTGGCCGAACAAACCCTATACCTATGAAAAAGTATTTGTTGTTTTTAGTGTTTCCACTATTACTGAACTCCTGTAAAAACAGTTCGAAGGCAGAAGAATCCAAAGAAGAAATTGTTACCAAGAGTTTTGAAAAAATAGACCAACTTCAATGGCTGTTAGGAACTTGGGTGAACCAGAACGGAGAAGAATATTCCCAAGAAACCTGGTCTGCAGAAAACGACAGTACTTTTACCGCCTATAGTTTTATAGAGGCGAATAAAAAGAAAGTTGTTTTTGCTGAAACGATGGCCTTAGAACAAAAAGCAGATAGCCTATTGTTAACCGTTGCAACTGCAAATCAAAATGATGTAAAACCAGTTACATTTAAAATGATTTCTTCGGAAAATGGACAGTTCACTTTTGAAAACAAAGATCATGACTTTCCGCAACGCATAATATATACAAACCCTGCAAAGGATTCACTCCACGCTTGGATTGAAGGTATTGTGAATGGTGAGTCTAAGAAAGTTGATTTTTACTTTTCGCGTAATCATTAATAATTAAGCATGGGTTTTACTTTTTGGGTCGTGATAATTTAAGCGATCGTTCCCTTTGTTTTGACTAAAAACAAAACCGGCTGCGGTTTTGTCCGAGCCGGTTTCTTAAGATTGTGTTTTGTGAATGTTAAATATCGTCAAATTCAACATCGGTGAAGTTACTGGTATCCGTTTGGCCATTTTCTGAAGTATTTTCAGTAGCAACGGGAACATCATCGGTTTCTTTTTTGTAATCTTTTTGGTGGCGTTCACTTATTACCTCTTCACCTTTTTCATCGATTACATAATTTATCATTTCTTCAAGGTTGTCCCTAAACTCGTTGAAATCTTCTTTGTAAAGATAAATTTTATGCTTTTTGTAGTGGTAGGAGCCATCGTCATTCGTGAATTTTTTGCTCTCGGTAATGGTAAGGTAAAAGTCTCCTGCCTTTGTGGACCTTACATCAAAAAAGTAGGTACGTCTTCCGGCGCGCATTACTTTTGAAAAAATTTCCTCTTGCTCCATCGTATATTGGTCGCTCATAATTTTTTGGTTTTTTGCTTATGTTTAGCCAAAAATCCAAAAAAAAACCAAATCAGCCAAAGTAAAATTTACATTTCTTTTTCCAAAAGCTGTTTTGCGTATAATTCCTTATAGTAACCATCGGAATTTACCAATTCATTATGTGTGCCTTGCTGTATGATTTTTCCTTCTTCCAAAACAATGATTTTGTTGGCATTTTTAACCGAAGAAATGCGGTGGCTCACAATAATGGTTGTCTTGTTTTTTGAAATTCTATTCAGGTTTTGAAGTATTTCCTCCTCGGTTTCAGTATCTACAGCAGAAAGGCAGTCGTCAAGCAACAAAATTTTGGGATCCTTAATTATGGCCCGGGCAATAGAAACACGCTGTTTCTGGCCACCGCTCAAGGTAATTCCGCGTTCTCCCAAAATGGTATCGTAACCTTTATTGAAATCAATGATGTTTTTATGTACGGCCGCGTTTTTGGCGGCTTTAATAACTTCTTCTTCGGAAGCTTTCTCTTTTCCAAAACGAATATTATTGCGAAGTGAATCACTAAAAAGAAAAGCATCCTGCGGAACATAGCCAATACTGTTGCGCAAATCTTCAAGGTTTAGATTTCTTATTGCGCAGTTGTCTATTTTCAACATTCCTTCTTCAACATCATAAAGTCTTCCAATTAATTCAAGTATGGTAGATTTGCCTGAGCCTGTGTTTCCAATAATAGCCAATGTTTCTCCTGGTTTCACGCTAAATGAAACATCTTTTAGCGCTATAATTCCTGTATCTGGATATGTAAATGTTAAGTTGTTGAATTGAATGCTTCCATTAATAGGCGTATTTTCTTCCACTAAGTTTTGAATAGAAGGTTCTGTTTCCAAAAATTCATTAATTCGTTTTTGTGAGGCCTCTGCCTGTTGCACCATTGACGTTACCCAACCAACCACCGCAACGGGCCAAGTTAGCATATTCACATAAATCAAAAATTCAACAATGGTTCCAAATTCAGCAATCTGACCGTTTATGTATCTAGTTCCGCCAATATAAATAACAAGGATGTTGCTAACGCCAATAAGAAGCATCATCAACGGAAAAAACAAGGCTTGTACTTTCGCCAAATCAATATTTTTAACTTTGCTTCCTTCGGCGAGCTCTTCAAAATTGGAGTTGGTTCGTGGCTCTATCCCATAGGCTTTAATCACTGCAATTCCGCTGAAGCTTTCCTGTGTAAAAGTGGTAAGTTTTGAAAGGTATTGCTGCACAATTGTAGTTCGGTGATTTATGAGCACACTCAATTTATAAATGGCTATTGAAAGAATTGGTAAAGGCGCAATGGCGTATAAAGTCAAAATTGGTGCCTTGTAGAACATATAACTTACCACTACAATAAAAAGTGTAATAGTGGTAATACTATACATCAATGCTGGACCAACATACATTCGGACCTTGGATACATCTTCGCTAATACGGTTCATCAAATCACCGGTACGGTTCTGTTTGTAGAAGCCAAGTGAAAGTTTTTCATAATGTTGAAAAATTTCGTTTTTAAGGTCATATTCCACGTAGCGTGAAACTACAATAAAGGTCTGTCGCATCATAAAAGTGAAAAATGCCGAGAGTAGGGCGGCGCCCAAAAGCAGCAGAATATTTATAAGCAATTCGTGTTTTACAATACCAATATCCGTAATTTCACCGTTTATATATTGCTTTACCGCTGTTAACGAATCGCCAACTTTCATTGGTATTACAAGCTTGAAAACGGTTGCAATAATGGTAATGAAAACACCTAAAAGCAGGCGCCCCTTATATTTCAGAAAATATTTGTTGAGATACTTTAATTCTTTCATTTATGCTCTAATTAGCAACACGCTAACATTTTTAATATTCTTAAATTAACAACCATTGCTTTGTGGAATTGACAACAATAAGCTACTTTTGCACCGTCTTTTTAAAGGATGAATAAAATAATTAAAAAAGCTATGGTAACTGAAGTAATTAAAACAAGTGAACTTCACAAAATGGATCCTGTTTTCGGACAACTGTCCTTTGACAATCACGAACAAATCGTTTTTTGCAACGACAAAGATACTGGTTTAAAAGCAATAATTGGTATTCATAATACCGTTTTGGGGCCAGCTTTGGGCGGTACCAGAATGTGGAATTACACCAGTGAATGGGAAGCATTGAACGACGTACTGCGCCTTTCACGCGGAATGACTTATAAAAGCGCAGTTACCGGGTTAAATCTTGGTGGCGGAAAAGCGGTATTGATTGGTGATGCAAAAACACAAAAAACTCCAGAATTAATGTTGAAGTTTGGTGAGTTTGTAAATTCTTTAGGCGGAAAATACATTACAGCCGAAGATGTGGGAATGGCAACTTCTGATATGGATTTGGTACGCACCGTGACGCCTTACGTTACAGGTATATCAGAATCTAAAGGAGGTGCAGGCAATCCTTCTCCGGTTACCGCCTATGGCGTTTTTATGGGAATGAAAGCTGCTGCTAAATATAAATTTGGAAGCGATGTGCTTGAGGATAAAGTGATTTATGTTCAGGGAATTGGAAATGTTGGCGAGTCTTTGGTTGAAAATTTGAGCAACGAAGGTGCAAAAGTATATATTTCCGACATCAACCAAGATCGTTTGGAGGAGGTCCGTGACAAGTACAGTGTTAATATTTATGGTGGTGACAATATTTATGCAGAAGAAATGGATATTTATGCGCCTTGTGCTTTGGGAGCTACTGTGAATGATTTTACCATCAATCAATTGAGAACTAAAATAATTGCCGGTGCGGCAAACAACCAATTGGCTGAAGAGCAAAAGCATGGAAAAATGCTTCGTGAAAAAGGAATTGTATATGCGCCGGACTTCTTGATAAATGCCGGTGGAATTATAAACGTGTATGCCGAACTAGAAAATTATGACCGAAAGGAAATAATGCGCAAGACCGAAAATATTTATAACACCACGCTCGAAATCTTGAAGAAAGCCGATGCAGATAATATTACAACGCATCAAGCAGCATTCAACATAGCCCAAGCTAGAATTGACGCAAGAAAAAACGAAAAATAGCTTTCGGTTTTTTTAAAACACTATCTTTGCAGCGCACAAGAACATTCTTGTGCGTTGTTACTTTAAAAATAGTTCTTTCTAAAAATATGCTTACAAGAAGACATATACGAGTAAAAGTTTTGCAGTCCGTTTACGCTTATAACCAAAGCGATAACCCAAATATTGATGCACAGGAAAAATTTTTGCTACACAGCATAGACCAGATGCTGGATCTTTATTTGTTGCTTTTGCAATTATTGGTTTCACTTCAGGAACAAGCTGATACTTATCTTTTAATATCCCAAAAAAAGCATCTGGCCACTATTTCAGAAAAAAATCCGAGCCGAACATTTGTTGATAACAAGTTAATACGGCTTATAGCCAACAATACTACTTTTAAAGACGCAATTGAAAAGAAAAAACTTGATTATTGGTCACTGGACGGCGAGTACGTAAATATCATTTTAAAAGAATTGCGCCAATTGAATTGGTATGAAGCCTATCTGTCTAAAAAAGAAACCTCATATAAAGAAGACCAAGATTTTGTAACCAAGGTTTTTAAGGAAGTGATCGCGCCCAATGAGAAGCTCTATGATTATTTGGAAGATAAGCGATTGACTTGGGTTGATGATTATCCAATAGTTAATACAGCCATCGTTAAAATGCTTGGGAAGCTTTCAGAAAAGAATGCCTCCTCGCTTTTGGTCCCAAACCTTTATAAAAACGATGAAGATCGTGAATATGCGCTGCAACTTTTTAGAAAGGTGATTTTGAATGAAGACAAGCTGAATGCCCAAATTGAAGGAAAAACCCCAAACTGGGACCAGGAAAGAATTGCAGATGTAGATTTGATAATCCTCAAAATGGGAATTGCCGAGTTTCTGTATTTTCCGTCAATTCCTGTTCGGGCAACAATCAATGAGTATTTGGAGGTTTCCAAAGAATATTCAACGCCTAAAAGCAGCATTTTTGTCAACGGAATTCTGGACAAAATTGTCAAGGAATTTGAAGAAAACGGCAAACTCAATAAAATTGGACGCGGACTTCAATAAGAGTAAAAAAATCCCTATTTTTGCGTTGCTAAAAACATAAAAAATTTAAAATATCATGAAAAAATCAGTTTTATTAGTAGCAATACTATCTGTTTTTGCTTTTTCTTCTTGTAAGGATAATGCAGCAGACAAAGTGAACGAGGAAAATGTTGCAACAGCGGAGGCACGCGATGCAGAATCTGGCAAGTTTCCAGTAATCACTTTTGAAGAAAGTCAGTTTGATTTTGGAACTATTGACCAAGGGACTAATGTGGAGCACGTTTTTAAATTCAAAAACACCGGGGAGGCTCCTTTAATGATCGTAAATGCAAAAAGTAGCTGTGGTTGTACTATTCCAGAATATACCAAAGAACCAGTTGCGCCAGGTGCTGACGGTCAATTATTGGTAAAATTCAACGGAAGCGGTCAAAACCAAGTTAGCAAAACAGTTACACTTACAACCAATACCAAAGCAGGTACAGAGACTTTAACTATTAAAGCTTTCGTAACTCCTAAGGCCGGTGGTGCGGTAGCTCCAATAAAAACTCCAACTTCTAAATAATTATTTGGAATACTAAAAATTTCTATGGAACAAATACAAAGTTTTTTACCGATAATATTATTGTTTCTGGTGATGTATCTTTTTCTGATACGCCCACAGATGAAAAAAGCCAAGCAGGAAAAGCAGTTTGCCGCCCAACTTAAAAAGGGCGATAAAGTTATTACCACTGGCGGAATCCACGGTAAAGTACTAGAGCTTAATGATGATGGAACCTGCATTATTGAATGTGGTGCCGGAAAAATAAAGTTTGAAAGAGCTGCAATTTCTATGGAAAGAACAGCAAAACTGAATGCTCCCGTTAAATAAAAGAAATAGTAAATTAATTGTTCCTTTTTAAATAAAAAACTCCCTCAATCTATTGTTGAATAGTTGGGGGAGTTTCTTTTTTGAACAGTTATTTCAAAAAGCTATTCTTCTTCCTTTTTAAACCTTGAAATATCCTCTGAGGTAATTTGCACAATATTCACAATTACCTCAACCGCTTTTTGCATGCTTTCCACAGGGACGTATTCATACCTTCCATGAAAATTATGACCACCAGCAAAAATATTTGGACATGGAAGCCCCATAAAACTTAACTGCGAGCCATCGGTTCCGCCACGAATGGGTTTTATCAATGGTTCAATACCTGCTTGCTCCATTGCTTTTTTTGCAATTTTCACAATGTGCATTACCGGTTCAATCTTTTCGCGCATGTTGAAATATTGGTCTTTTATTTCAACGGTAACGACCTCCATTTCAAATTGCTCGTTTAGCTCGTCTGCTAATTTTTTGATCATATCCTTTCGCGCTTCAAAATGCTTTCTATCGTGATCGCGGATAATGTATTGAATTTTGGTCTCATCAACCGTTCCATTTATTCCGTGAAGGTGAAAAAAACCTTCGCGACCTTCAGTATGTTCAGGCGTTTCAAGCCTTGGGAGTGAATTTATATAGTCTGTAGCAATATACATACTATTCACCATTTTGCCTTTGGCATACCCAGGATGAACAATTTTTCCTTTTACGGTAACCACCGCACCTGCGGCATTGAAATTTTCATATTCCAGTTCGCCAACTTGGCTTCCGTCCATAGTGTAGGCCCAATCTGCGCCAAATTTTTTCACATCAAATTTATGGGCACCACGACCAATTTCTTCATCAGGAGTAAAACCTACACGGATTTTTCCATGTTTAATTTCGGGATGATTGATTAGGTATTCCATGGCTGAAACTATTTCTGTAATTCCGGCTTTATCATCAGCCCCCAAAAGTGTTGTGCCATCAGTAGTGATTAGCGTTTGGCCTTTATAAAGCAACAAATCCTCAAAATAATCCGGAGAAAGAACGATGTTTTTTTCTTTGTTAAGAACAATATCTTGCCCGTTATAATTTTCAACAATTTGAGGTTTCACGTTAGCGCCTGTAAAATCTGGCGAAGTATCAAAATGTGAAATAAACCCGATGACCGGAACTGGATGCGAAACGTTTGAAGGCAAGGTGGCCATAATATAGGCGTTTTCGTCAATGGTAACGTCTTCCATGCCAATTTGTTTAAGCTCTTCGGCAAGTTTATTGGCGAGATCCCATTGTTTTTTGGTGCTTGGGGTAGTGTCGCTGTTTGGGTCGCTTTCGGTATCTACGGTCACATACCTTTTAAAGCGATCAATAATGTGTTGTTTTTCAATCATGACTTTTCATTTACACTACAAAATAAAGCATATTCAAAATAACAAATACATAGATTAGTGTATTTTTGTACCACATTTTTCAACCATGTACAAAACCATCATTCGCCCACTGTTTTTCAGTTTTGATCCTGAGAAAATCCACCATTTTACTTTTTCGTTGATTCGGTTTTTTCATAAAATTGGCTTTGGAAGTATTTTCAGAAGTATTTATAAAGTAGAAAACCCAAAATTGGAGCGCGAGCTTTTTGGATTGAAATTTCCAAATCCTGTCGGACTTGCCGCAGGTTTTGATAAAGATGCCAAGCTTTATAAAGAACTTTCAAATTTTGGCTTTGGTTTTATTGAAATAGGCACCGTTACCCCAAAACCGCAACCCGGGAACGACAAACCGCGCTTGTTTCGGTTAAAAGAAGATTCTGCAATTATAAACCGAATGGGCTTTAACAATGGCGGGGTAGAAAAAGCGGTTGAAAGATTAAAGGACAATGAAAATGTCTTAATTGGTGGAAACATTGGCAAAAACAAAATCACTCCCAACGACGAAGCGGTAAACGATTACATAATCTGTTTTGAAGCACTTTTTGATTATGTGGATTATTTTGTGGTAAACGTGAGTTCGCCCAATACCCCGAACCTGCGTGCATTGCAGGAAAAAAAACCATTGACCGATTTGCTGCAAACGCTTCAGGACAGAAATAATTCAAAAGAAAAGCGGAAACCTATCCTTCTGAAAATAGCTCCCGATTTGACCGATGAGCAACTTTTGGATATTATCGAAATTATTGAAACCACGAAAATTGACGGGGTTATCGCAACGAATACAACCATTTCCCGTGAAGGAATTTCTTCCGAAAATAAAAAGGAAATGGGCGGTTTAAGCGGAAAACCTTTAACTGAAAGAGCTACGGGAGTAATCCGTTTTCTTTCGGAAAAAAGCAATAAAGCCTTTCCAATTATTGGTGTCGGGGGAATCCATTCTGCAAATGATGCTTTGGAAAAACTGGATGCCGGGGCAAGTCTTGTACAACTTTACACAGGCTTTATTTATGAAGGTCCCGTACTTATTAAACAAATAAACAAGGCAATTTTAAATAGGAAATGATTGAAACCTTAATATCATTTTCTATCGCAACCCTTGCACTGGCCATTTCTCCCGGACCCGACAATATTTATGTGCTTACGCAATCTTTAGTAAACGGAACCAAAAGTGGCATCGCCACAACGGCGGGATTGATAAGCGGCTGCATTGTCCACACAACACTTTTGGCTTTTGGCGTTTCTGCAATTATAACAGCTTCCGAAGAAATTTTCTATGGGATAAAAGTTTTAGGGGCTTTCTATTTGCTGTATTTGGCTTACAAAGTTTATAATAGTGATGGGCACATCTCGTTGGCAGAAAATGCTCCAAAAAAATCATATTCGCAACTATTTAAAACTGGCGTTATCATGAATTTGGTAAATCCGAAAGTGATGATTTTCT
Organism: Aequorivita sp.; assembly: GCA_020435825.1. Taxonomy (GTDB): domain Bacteria; phylum Bacteroidota; class Bacteroidia; order Flavobacteriales; family Flavobacteriaceae; genus Aequorivita. The sequence goes on along the minus strand of JAGQYY010000032.1, from coordinate 11,364 downwards.
TTTTGGCTTTTTTCCCCGGATTTCTTTGGGATAAGGAAGGGAATACGGTTGCGCAGTTTTATATTTTGGGAATCACTTTTATGATAGTTTCCTTTTTAACCTTTAGCACAATTGCAATGGCCGCGGGACGAATTTCTGGATTGCTTAGGGAATGGAAAAGTATGGGTATGGTTTTAAAATGGCTCCAAATAATTGTTTTTATAGGAATTGCTGTTTTTATATTATTACCATAAAACTTAAACCTTTTTTAAAATTGAAAGATTCCTGCCTTCGCAGGAATTGCTATCTTTGAAGCAATGCAGCAAGTAAAAATTATAGAATGTCCGCGCGATGCCATGCAAGGCATCAAAGACTGGATTCCCACGGAGCAAAAAGTGCAATATATCCAATCGCTTTTGCGCTGTGGTTTTGATACCATTGATTTTGGAAGCTTCGTTTCACCAAAGGCAATTCCGCAAATGCAGGATACTGCAGAAGTACTTTCAAAATTGGACCTTTCTACTACAAAAAGTAAGCTACTTGCCATAATAGCCAATCTTCGTGGAGCGGAAGATGCTGTAAAGCATCCTGAGATTGATTATTTAGGCTATCCGTTTTCTATTTCGGAAAACTTCCAAATGCGAAATACCCATAAGACCATTTCGGAGTCTTTGGTTATACTTCAGGAGATTTTAAACCTTGCCCATAAAAACAATAAGGAAGTCGTTGCCTACCTTTCCATGGGCTTCGGAAATCCGTATGGAGACCCGTGGAATGTTGATATAGTAGGAGCGTGGACAGAGAAACTTTCTGCTATGGGCGTAAAGATACTTTCGCTCAGTGATACCGTTGGTTCATCGACCCCAGATATTATTTCATATTTATTTAGTAACTTGATACCCAAATATCCCCATATAGAATTTGGTGCGCATTTGCACACCACTCCAAATGCATGGCACGAGAAAATTGAAGCAGCCTATAAAGCTGGTTGCCGAAGGTTTGATGGAGCCATTCAAGGTTTTGGAGGTTGCCCGATGGCAAAAGACGAATTGACGGGAAATATGCCTACCGAAAAAATGCTCAGCTATTTTACTGCTGAAAAAGTTTCGAGCAGCATAAACCCAATGTCTTTTGAAAGCGCGCATAATGAAGCAACGAAAATTTTCACTAAATATCATTAAATGAGAAATTTTTTACTATTAGCTTTTGTGGCATATTTATTTTCAAGCTGTGAAGTTCTTCAACAAGTATATCCTGAAGACCCAATAAAAGGTGCGGGAGCTATTACGCTCAAATTTGTTCAAATTAACGATGTCTATGAGATTGCGCCATTGAATGGGGGCGAATACGGAGGTTTGGCGCGCGTGGCCCATATTCGTGATTCTATCAAAGAAAAATTTCCAAACACCTATTTGTTTTTGGCTGGCGACTTTTTAAACCCTTCCTTAATAGGGACACTTAAAGTTGATGGTGAGCGCATAAACGGTAAACAAATGATAGCCGTGCTTAATGCAATGGATATTGATTTGGTAACCTTTGGAAACCACGAATTCGATTTAAGTGAACAGGATTTGCAAAAAAGGTTGAATGAGTCAAACTTTAATTGGACTACTGCAAATGTGCGCCACGTTACCGAAAAAGGTATTGTGCCTTTTACAACCAAATGGGAATATTCTACAGTACCTACTTCAGATTTTACAACATTTAATGCTATTGATGCTGATGGCAATAAAATGAAGTTTGGTGTATTTGGAGTGACGCTTCCTTCAAACCCGAAAGATTATGTTTCCTATGGTGATATATATGAGAACGCAGTTAGAGCCTATGATTTAGCAATCCAAAAGTCTGATTTTGTAGTGGGTCTTACGCATGTTTCCATAGAAGAAGATAAAGAAATAGCAAAGCGTTTGAGATCTTTACCTTTAATAATGGGCGGTCATGAACACTATAACATGCTTGAGAAAGAGGGCAGGACAATTATAACTAAAGCAGATGCCAATGCAAAAAGTATTTATGTGCATACACTTATTTATGACCTTCGAACAAAATACCTCCATATCAATTCTGAATTAATGATGGTTACTGATAAAATAGCATCTTCCGCCAAAGTGGAACGTGTGGTAAGCAAATGGACAGATCTTGTAAACGAGAAACTAAGGGAAGTAGTGGAAAAACCTGAAGAAGTAATTTATTATGCTTCATCGCCTTTAGATGGCACAGACACCGCTAACAGGAGCAAGCAAACCAATATGGGTGAGCTGATCACGCGCTCAATGTCTTTTGCTTATAACGATAAAGTAGATGGCGCCTTGGTGAACGGTGGTTCAATAAGAATAGATGACAGGTTGGTGGGCGATATTACAAGTACTGATATTTTTAGGGTCCTTCCCTTTGGCGGAAGTGTTTTAAAAGTAGATTTAAAAGGTAGCCTTTTAAAGCAGATATTGGATTACGGAAAATCACAAAGCGGTGAGGGGGCTTATCTTCAACGCTACAAGTTTTCACAAAATGAAAATGGAGAATGGCAAGCAGGAGATAAAACGATTAGTGACAATAAAACATATACAGTTGCTTTCAGTGACTTTTTGCTTAAAGGCTTGGATATACCATTTTTAACGCCTGATAACAAAGGGATCGTGAAAATTTATAAACCAAATGAAACTGAAACAGCTACCGATATTCGCAAGGCAATTATTTTTTATTTAAATTCGCTAAAAAAATAAATATGTTTAAAAAGGGTATAAAAATCTTTCTTGTTTTGGCGCTTATTGCGTTAGTGGCCATCCAATTTATACGTCCAGAAAAAAATAATGATGGATATAAAAGCGTCGCATCTTTTGAATCGGAAACCAAACCTTCTGAAAAGGTTGCCGTTATTTTAAAAGAGAACTGTTACGACTGTCACAGCAACCAGACCCAATACCCTTGGTATTCTGAAATCGCACCATTTTCATTATGGCTTGATGACCATATTGAAAACGGGAAAAAGCACTTTAATGTTTCTGCCTGGAATGATTATACCGTTAAAAAGAAAGAACATAAAATGGAAGAATTTGTTGAAATGGTTGAAAAAGGAGAAATGCCGTTACAGTCTTATACCATTATTCATGGCAATCTTTCCGAAGATGATAAAAAATTATTGCTTCAATGGGCTGGTTTGGTTAGACTTCAATATAAGCACCAACTGGAGGTTTCTTCAAAGTAAACATATTCTTTTCTTAAGGTTTAACCGCCCTGAAAAGTATATTACTAAAGAATTTGTAGTATATTTGCACGCAATTAATCCATAACCACTTTCGCTCTTGAGAGTTAATTTAATTGCAATGACCGCACACGACAACAAAATTCTTGGGGAAGGCCTTACATACGATGACGTACTTTTAGTGCCTGCCTATTCTGAAGTTTTACCACGCGAAGTTTCCATAGCCACAAAATTTTCACGAAATATAACATTGAACGTTCCCATTGTTTCCGCGGCTATGGATACTGTTACAGAAAGCGCTATGGCCATTGCTATTGCCCGCGAAGGTGGTATTGGCGTCCTTCACAAAAACATGACCATTGAAGAACAGGCTGCCGAAGTACGAAAAGTGAAGCGTGCCGAAAGCGGAATGATCATAGACCCGGTAACATTGAAAAAAGGAAATACTGTGGGCGATGCCCAAAAAACGATGCGCGAGTACAGTATTGGTGGAATCCCAATTACTGATGATACGGGAAAGTTGATCGGGATTGTAACAAACCGCGATCTTCGTTTTGAAAAGAATTTAAAACGAGAATTGAGTGAAGTTATGACTTCCGAGAATTTAGTGACTGTTGCACAAGGGACATCTTTAAAGGAAGCTGAGATAATTCTTCAGCAAAATAAAATTGAAAAGCTGCCTGTAGTAGGCGATGACGGAAAATTGTTGGGGCTTATTACATTTCGAGATATTACAAAACTTACCCAAAAACCCATTGCCAACAAAGATAAATTCGGAAGGCTCCGCGTTGCCGCAGCATTAGGGGTTACAGCAGATGCAGTACAAAGAGCAGAGGCTTTGGTAAATGCGCAAATTGATGCTGTAATTATTGATACTGCCCACGGACATACAAAAGGAGTGGTTGAGGTTTTAAAACAAGTAAAACAAAAATTTCCGGATTTAGATGTGGTAGTTGGGAACATTGCCACAGCTGACGCAGCTAAATATTTAGTTGATGCAGGTGCCGATGCAGTAAAGGTCGGAATTGGCCCTGGCTCAATTTGTACAACCCGTGTTGTGGCGGGAGTTGGGTTTCCACAGTTTTCAGCGGTGTTGGAAGTTGCCGCAGCTATTAAGGGCAGCGGTGTACCGGTAATTGCGGATGGAGGAATCCGTTACACAGGTGATATTCCCAAGGCAATCGCTGCTGGAGCAGATTGCGTGATGCTCGGGTCGCTATTGGCAGGAACAAAGGAATCTCCCGGGGAAACGATTATTTATGAAGGAAGGAAGTTTAAATCGTACAGAGGTATGGGTTCTGTAGAAGCGATGAAGCAAGGTTCCAAAGATCGCTATTTTCAAGATGTTGAAGACGATATTAAAAAACTGGTTCCGGAAGGAATTGTAGGGCGCGTACCGTACAAAGGTGAATTGGTGGAAAGCATGACACAATTTATCGGTGGTTTGCGAGCTGGAATGGGCTATTGTGGCTCTAAAGATATCGATACTTTAAAAGAGAATGGCAAGTTTGTGAAAATAACCTTTTCAGGAATTGCGGAAAGCCATCCACATGATGTAACGATTACTAAGGAAGCACCAAACTATAGCAGGTAGTTTATAAAAAATATGTTTGCTTAAAGCACTGGATTTTTCCGGTGCTTTTTTATTTGAGGGTGACAATTAACTCTTTAAAATAATCAAGTATATTTCAATTTGGTGACTGTCTTTTTTCTTCAATTCTGCAGTATATGAAATTTGTTTGTTTTGACAAGTAAAAAAAATACGTGAAGCTATTGGCCTCACGTATTTTTTAAAGAAAAGTTGTGTTATTTTCTTTATTCATCTCCCGTTAGGGTAATGCCAAGTTCCAGTAGGATTGGAACTGTAAGGTCGTATTCCGGATCTAGATAAACCAAATCCTGAGTGGTCTGGGTCACTTGTGTATAGTTCTGTGCTTTTGCCACTTTTTCCAAGGCTTCTCCTATTTTTTTATAGAGCGGCTTAAGAGCCTCGGTTTGTTTAATATCCATCAGTTTAGCACCGTTCTGTTGGAATTTCTGGATGTCTTTATCCAAGTTTAAAATTGTGGTCTGTTTTTCTTTTTTTTCTTCTTCCGTAAAGTTGGGCTCACCTTTTTTATATTCTTCAACAAGTTTTTTGTATTCGTCCACTTTTTTGTTGAGGTCAATGTCCAGTTGTTTTCCGTAGGTTTCCAGTTCGGTTTGAATTGCGGTTAATTCGGGCATTTTGGAAAGAATGTACTCAACGTCAACGGCACCAACTTTTCCTTGGGCGAAGGTTGAAAGACCTATAAAAAATACAGCGATTTTAAGAAATTTCATTTTGTTTGTGTTTAAATTTTTTAGGAGCGCAAATTTACTATAAATTTTAAAAATAATCACACCTTCTGTCAGCATATAGCATTGATTTTGGCACTGATTATCAATTTATGTTTCGTCATAAATTTGCCCGCGGGTAGGTTTCAAGGTTTCCCTTAATGTATTCATTAAGCTTTTTTCAACTACGAAAAAAGCAATATGGTGCATGGGTGTTATTTCTTCGTGGCCTGCAAAGGCGTTGTTTAATTTTTCTTTTTCCGAAAATTCGGAAAGATGTTTTGCGTGGTGTTCAGCAATTTGTTTTGCATTCGGACCTCGAAAATCCCATATAAGTTTTACTCTTTCAATCATTTATATTAAGTTTTGGGGATAATTGTTTCATCTGAATAAAAACAATTTATAAAATACTTTTACTGGGGTCTGCAAGTTACGGGATTTAAGAATATTTCTGAAAAGGTGAAACACTATATTTATATTAAATTCGTTTGCATTTGGGGTGTAAGTTCCCGTACCTTTTTGCTATTTTTGCACCTTTGTCCGCTGAATCTTATATATAAGCGCGTTATTTCATTAAAAATAAATATTCAATAATGATGAAAAATTTTCTTACCGTATGCATTTTGGCCTTTTTGAGCGCCACAACCGTTTTTTCACAAAATAAAAAGGAAGTGTTAATGACCATAGACAGCAAGCCTGTTTATGCTAGCGAATTTGAACGTGTTTACAAAAAAAACCTAGATCTTGTTCAGGACGAATCACAAAAAGATATAGATGGTTACCTTAAACTTTTTATTGACTACAAACTGAAAATTGCTGAAGCCCAAGCACAGGGGCTTGACAAAGAAGAAAATTATTTAAAAGAGTTTTCAAAGTACAGAGACCAACTTTCAAGAAATTATCTTTTTGAAGACAAGGTAGCTGAAGAGCTTGCCAAAGAGGCTTACGAACGTGGCAAAGAAGATATAAATGCTTCCCATATTTTAATCCGTGTTGATTATGAGGCTTTGCCCCAGGATACTTTGGCGGCTTACAACAAGTTAAAGGGTATTCGCGAAAGAGCATTGAAGGGCGAAGATTTTTCAAAACTTGCAAAAACCTATTCTGAGGAGCCCGGAGCAAAAGAAACTGGAGGCGATTTAGGGTATTTCACAGTATTCAATATGGTATATCCGTTTGAAACTGCTGCTTATAATACCAAGGTTGGCGAAATCTCAGACATTGTGCGCACCAGTTTTGGATACCATATTTTGAAAGTCAACGACAAAAGGGCACGAATGCCAAAAATTTCCGTATCGCATATTATGATTTCCGACAAAAAAGGTGCGCGAACCTTTAACCCTGAGGAGCGTATCAATGAAATTTATACAATGCTTAAACAAGGAGAGAATTTCGAAAGCCTTGCAAAGCAATTTTCAGATGATAAAAACTCTGCTATTATGGGTGGTAAACTGAAGCCTTTCACAAAAGGTGACCTCAGGGCTCCTGAATTTGAAGACGCGGCCTACGCCCTTAAAGATCCTGGCGATTTAAGCAAGCCTGTAAAAACTGATTTTGGTTGGCACATTCTCCGTTTGGAGGAGAAATTTCCAATGGAAACTTTTGAGGAGCAAAGGCCTGAACTTGAGAAAAAAGTGAACGAAGGCGACCGTTCTAAAATCGTTACCAGCGCAACAAATAAAAAGATTAAGGAGAAATACGGTTTCAAAAAAGGAGAAAGCTATTTGCCGTTTTTTGACTCGTACCTTGGCGATGATATTTTGAAGAGAAAATGGGTTATGACCCCAATACCGGCAGATCAGGATAAAACGCTTTTTGTAATTGGTGATAAAAAATCGACCTATTCAGATTTTGCAAAATATATAGAAGAACGCCAAAGAACCACACGTCCATACAAGCTTAAGGAAACGCTATTGGTAGATTTTTATGATGAATTTGAAACCGAGGAACTGAAAGATTACTTCAAAGAAAGACTTGAGTACGAAAATGAAGATTACGCCGCCATCCTCAACGAATATCGTGATGGTCTTTTGATTTTTGATGTAATGGACAAAAATATCTGGCAAAAAGGTAAAAATGATTCTATAGGTATTCAGGAATACTATAATAAAACAAAGCAGAATTACCATTGGAAACAGCGTGTGGACGCAGACATTTATGCAGCCACTTCAGAAGTTCTTGCGCAACAAGTACAAAAAATGCTAGGTGAAGGGAAAACCGCTGAAGAAGTTAAAACCGCACTGAACAAAGGTGATAAAATAAATGTTCTTATTACCCCTGGTGTTTTTGAAATTGACCAACGTGAACTTCCCAATAATTTAGAAATCAATAAAGGAGTTTCTAAAATTTACCCAAGCAATGATTCGTTCGTTGTTGTAAACATTAAAGAAATAATTGCACCTGGACCAAAATCTTTAGAAGACGTAAAAGGAAAAGTGTTGAGCAACTACCAAAACGATCTTGAAGCTTCTTGGATGGAGAGTTTACATTCAAAGTATAAAGTAGATATAAACAAGAAAACTTTAAAACACGTTAAGAAACAATTGAAGTGATAAAGCGGTTTCTTTATATAACATTATGCACTGCTTTTTTTGTTTCCTGTGATTATTTTAAGCAGGGTGCCGAAAAAGAAGAAATAATAGCACGTGTGAACGACAGTTATTTATATAAGGAAGATATTGAAAAATTAATTACTGAAAATACTTCGCCAGAAGACAGCACCCTCATTGTAAACAATTATATAAACCGTTGGGCAACACAACATTTGCTTATTGATCAAGCAAAAATAAATCTAACGGCTGAAAAACTGGAGCAATTTGACAAACTGGTTCAGGAATATAAAACGGACCTACTTACTGAGGCTTATAAAAATGTAATAGCTGGCGAACAGTTGGATAGCTTGATTTCGGAACAGGAGTATAAAGAATATTATGAAGAAAATAAGGAAAACTTCAAACAAAGAGATATGCTCGTAATGCTTCGTTATGTTCAGCTTCCCTTAAATTACGACGGACTGGTGTCCGTAAAGGAAAAACTGAATCGCTATAACGAAAAAGACAGGAAATCATTAAATAGTCAGGATTTTCAATTTATATCTTCAAATTTTAATGATTCGGTTTGGGTCAAAAAAGACGTTTTGCTCAATATCTTACCAGTGTTAAAGGGCGATAACGAGCAAGTGTTAAAAAAATCCAATTTTGCACAATTGCAAGATTCATTAGGAGTATATTTGGTGAAAATTGAAAACGTGCTTAATCCCAATGATACAGCACCTTTTTCCTATATTAAGCCAACTTTGAAACAAATCATTCTGAACAAAAGAAAGCTTGAACTCATAAAAAAATTAGAAACAGATATTACAAAAGATGCTATTGAAACAAATAATTTTGAGATCTATAAAAATGAATAAGTTTTTATTGGTATTGCTATTTTCAACCGCAATAGTCCAAGCCCAAATTGTATTGGAGCCGGACAGTACAGGTGTTGTGAAAAGCAATGATTCGCTACTGGTGCAACAAGTAATGCAGCGCGACACCCTTAAGCCTTTCAAAAGGTATAAAGCCGAAGGCGTTAGCGCAGTAGTGGGCGAATACGTTATTTTGGACAGTGACATAGACAAAGCATACGTTGAAATGCAATCTCAGGGAATTTCAATAGAAGATATAACCCGCTGCCAATTAATGGGCAAATTAATGGAGGACAAACTCTATGCGCACCAAGCAAAACAAGACAGTATATTAGTTCCAGATGCCGAAATCAACGGCATGATAGACCAGCAGATGCAATATATGATAAGTGAACTTGGTAGCGAGGAAAAGGTTGTAGCCTACTACAGAAAAGACAATATAGCACAATTGAGAAGTGAACTTTTTGAAGCCAACAAGAGCATAAAGCTTGCCCGTAAGATGCAGGATAAAGTGATTGAAAAAGTAGAAGTTACCCCAGAAGAGGTAAGAACATTTTTCTTTTCAATCCCAGAAGAAGAACGCCCAGTTTTTAGCGCTGAAATAGAGATTGCCCAGATAGTGGTCGATCCTGAAATATCACAACAGGCGGTTGATGAGGTAATAGCGAAACTAAACGCAATGCGCGCAGACATTATTGACAACGGCGCCAGTTTTTCTACAAAGGCAGTTTTATACTCCAAGGATCCGGGCTCTGCTTCTAAAGGAGGTCTTTACACTGGCGTAAAAAGAGACTCACCTTGGGCCAAGGAATTTAAGGACCAGGCATTTTCACTTTTGGAAGGGGAAATCAGTGAGCCTTTTGAAACCGAATTCGGATACCATATTCTTTATGTTGAAAAAATCCGCGGACAAGAAGTTGATGTAAGGCATATTTTGATGTTTCCCGAAGTTTCGCAACAATCAATTGATGAGGCTCAGAAAAAAATAGAAGATATAAAATCTAAAATTGAAGCAGGGGAAATCACATTTGCGGAAGCAGCCCGGAAAAACTCTGACGATAAGGAAACACGTAATAATGGGGGGCAATTGATAAACCCGATTACTTTTGATACCAAATTTGATCTTACAAAGATGGATCCAACTTTAAGCGCACAGGTTTATAACCTGAAGGAAGGCGAAGTTTCAAAAGTTTTTACTGACAGAGATCGTACAGGAAAAAGTAGTTTAAAAATACTTACGGTTATCAAAAAATACCCTGAGCACAAAGCTGATTATGCCAAGGATTTTGAAAGAATCAAACAGTTGGCGCTTCGCGAAAAACAGATCAAGGTAATCAACAAGTGGCAGAACGAGAAAATAAAAGATACCTATATTAGCATCAACCAAGACTACCAAGATTGTGATTTTGCCGGTAATTGGATGAAAAAATAATAGCGAAAAAAATATGTCAGACGTAGCAGCGGTAACGCAACTTGTTTCAAAATACAATGCCCTTCGGCAGGAAATTAAAAAAGTAATTGTAGGTCAAGATGAAGTGGTTGAGCAAGTGTTGCTCGCCATTTTTTCGGGCGGTCACGCTTTGCTGATCGGTGTCCCCGGGCTTGCAAAAACCTTGTTGGTAAATACTGTTGCGGAAGCTCTTGGCTTGAAATTCAAAAGAATACAGTTTACCCCGGATTTGATGCCCAGCGATATCTTGGGTTCAGAAATTTTAGATAAGGATCGTGAATTCAAATTTATAAAAGGTCCAATTTTCGCGAATATCATTCTTGCAGACGAGATTAACCGAACACCCCCCAAGACCCAGGCTGCACTTTTGGAAGCCATGCAGGAACGCGCCGTAACTGTTGCCGGACATCACTATAAATTAGATTTGCCTTATTTTGTACTTGCAACGCAAAACCCAATAGAGCAGGAGGGAACTTATCCTTTGCCTGAAGCGCAGTTGGACCGTTTTATGTAAAAAAAAAATAAATCTTGAATATCCTTCTTTTTCAGAAGAGGTTGAAGTGGTTAAGCAAACAACCGCAGGCGAAACCCAAAAAGTAAACGCACTTTTTACCGCAAAGGAAATTATCGATTTTCAACAATTGATCCGAAGAATTCCTGTAGCAGATAATGTTGTTGAGTACGCAGTTACCTTAGTGGCAAAAACACGGCCTAACAGTTCTACAGCTACCGAAACTGTGAAAAACTACATTGATTGGGGCGCTGGCCCAAGAGCTTCACAGAATTTAATTTTGGCAGCAAAATCACATGCTGCACTTCACGGTAAATTCTCCCCGGATATTGAAGATGTTCAAAAAGCCGCAATCGGGATTTTAAGACACCGATTGATTAAAAACTACAAAGCCGAAGCTGAAGGATTAAGTATTGAGGAGATTATTAAAAGTTTATATTAAATAATCTTCATTTTTTCTTTTGAAAATTCGCAAATCTTCAATTTGTAATATTTTGAAA
>JAGQYY010000031.1:26058-28135 GCA_020435825.1 Aequorivita sp. | reverse complement strand
CTTCGGACGGTGATCAATTATTACATCAAATTTTTCCTTTTTTAAATAATTTCGGAATTTTCTAAAGCGAAGCAATCGCTTCACTATAGAATCCTTTTCAGTTTTCAATTTTCCAAGGTTTAGCATTTTACCGCTAAAAGGATAATCCACTTCATCATTTAAAATTACCAAATGTACTTCGTGACCTTTTGCTTCCAGCATCTGTGAAAGCATTGCGCAAGAACGCTCCAAACCGCCTTTTGCAAGCGAAATAGAAACAAGGCACACTTTAAATTTCTTTTCGGTGGCCATCGTTATTTATTATGTATTTTTGGTTGCACAAGGCAAATATAACTTTTATGAGAATACTTTTGGTGGGCGAATACAGTAGGTTGCACAATTCCTTAAAAGAAGGATTGCAGGCACTCGGTCACGAAGTAACCTTGGTTTCCACTGGTGATGAATTTAAAAATTTCCCTTCAGACATACTTTTGAAACGAAAGTATGATTCTGGAATTTCAAAAAAAGTGAAAGTGGGCCTTTTTAAACTTTTCGGTAAGGATATTTCTTCCCTATCCTTAAAAAATCAGTTTTTTCAGCAGAAAGAAAGATTTAAAGGTTTTGATGTTGTGCAGTTGATAAACGAAAGCCCACTTGGCATTTTGCCGAAATATGAAAAGGAAATCATTTCATACTTAAAAGAGAATAACAAGAAACTCTTTCTGCTTTCATGCGGAACGGATTTTACCAGTGTGAAATATGCCTATGAAAAAAAGTTTCGCTATTCTATTTTCAATCCATTTTTTGAAGGGAAAATTTCAGAAAAGGAGTTTTTTCCAGCACTAAAGTATTTAAAACCTGAATACGAAGAATTGCACGATTTTGTATTTGAAAATGTAGATGGAATTATTGCCTCCGATTTGGATTATGATATTCCGCTCGTTGGGAACAATAAGTATTTGGGGCTCATTCCAAACCCTGTAAATACTGAAAAGTTGAAGTTACAACCTTTTGTTTCCGAGGAAAAAACCATCATTTTCCACGGCATCAATCGGGCGAATTATTTCAAAAAAGGAAATGATTATTTTGAAGCTGCGCTCAAAAAGCTTCAGCAGGAACATTCCGAAAAAGTTGAAGTGGTTACCGTTGAAAATGTTCCCTATTCCGAATATATTGAAAAGTACAACTCGGCTCACATACTTTTGGACCAAGTGTTTGCTTACGACCAAGGCTATAACGCTTTGGAAGCGATGGCGAAGGGAAAGGTGGTATTCACAGGTGCCGAAAAAGAGTTTTTGGAACGCTATAATTTAATGGAAGATGAAGTGTGCATTAACGCCCTTCCCGACGTGGATTATTTATTCAAAAAAATGGAAGATTTGATTTTGAATCCCGAAAAATTGCGAGTTATTTCAAATAATGCAAGAGCATTCATTGAGCGGGAACACAACTATATTTCCATTGCCAAAAAATATTTGGAAACTTGGAAAAAGTAATCAAAATGGCAAATCAATTGTCTCTGGCCTGATAAAATCTTTAGAATAGGGATTCTCCAAAAAGCTAAGCGGCGGCTTTTGAAATTGTAAGATATCTTCTCTTTCAATTCCATAAACGCTCCAATAGTTAGCAAGCAATTGTGCAAAAATATCCTCGTCCCAAAACCCAAAAATTGGCTTGCTACCCTTTTTTTCAATAGCAATTGATTCTATCGTGATTCCGTTATCATTGCTTTCAATTTTGTATTCAGGTTTATATTGTAAAATATAATCGGAGTAATGGAAACGTGCATACAATTCCTCAAACTGAATAGGGTGTAAAACGTGACCTTTTATTTTATCGAGCAAATCTTTCTGCTTCTCCCCTATAATACCGTTATCCTGCAAGCAGGCAATAAAACCAAAGCCATTAACACCAAAAGAGAACATTAAATTAATTGCATCGTCACGATAGCTAAAAATATCAGCGGAATATTTAAGCGGAAACACTACAATGCTCCAAGGTTTTTTTCCAACAAAAGAAATAGGTTCAATAATGGACTGAAGCATTAAATGAAAGAGACCGAAACGTTCTCTTAGCGTTGCTGAAAGCGCAAACTCTT
>JAGQYY010000031.1:24539-25960 GCA_020435825.1 Aequorivita sp. | reverse complement strand
ATAGGTTCAATAATGGACTGAAGCATTAAATGAAAGAGACCGAAACGTTCTCTTAGCGTTGCTGAAAGCGCAAACTCTTCGCCTAGTCTAAGCAATCTGTCCCTTTCATAAAGCATTTCATAATAAAGCAAGCCATAGACCATCCTTCCCGTCCATTGGAAAAGTAATTTTTCGTCCAAGGAAGCCATTCCTTCAAAACCTTTTTTATAGGCAGTCTGAATTGTAGTATCCAGTTCATCAAAAGCGATTTTAACCTCTGGAGAACATGGTAATTTAAGATCGGAATAGGTATAGGACTTGGTTTTGTCCATCATCTCAATCCGTTCCTCACCAAACTTAAAATGATCCATTAACCACTTGGGAAAAACGGACATTTTTTCAGTTGTTAACGCTCCTGAAAGAAAACAAAAATGTTCGTCAAAAATTAATTCAGTAAAAGGATTGAAAAGTTGTTGGGCCATAGGAATTCAGGAAAAAAACTTTGAATTTTTCAGCAAAGATAGCCATAAACTATTGTTTGCTTTGTGCCAATTACCAACAGTTTACTTTATAATTTCATCTGCTTAAAACCTTCTTGAGTTTGCAATTAATCAACTGTTGTTTTACGATTTTTGAAATAGCGGAATACTAGATATAAAACTACGAAAAAGTAAACCACATATCTTAAAAAATGCGCCATTACGACCCCTTCTACACCGTAAATTCCAGCTAAATAATAGGAGAAACCATAGAAAAGCGCAAGCGACAATATTTCTGAAAAGATAAAGTTTCGAACCATTCTTTTCGCCAAAAACTGATAGCCCAAAACAATAGCTGCCAAGCGCACAAAATCACCTAAAAGTTGCCATTTAAAGAGTGGGGCCATAGCATTAAAGTCTGGGTAAATTATTTGGATAACATAATCCCGAAGAAAATAAATCAGTAACATTCCTACACCAAAAAGTGGCAACAAAGTTTTGTAAATATTGAAGAGCTCTTCTTTAAAATCGGTTTTGTTATGAATTCCGGCAAACTTTGGAAGTACGTACAACGTGAAGATCGCACTTGAAAAAACCATATAATTTTTGGAAATATTGGTCATTGCGGTCCAAATACCTGCATCGGCCATGGTAATTCGGTTTTGGATCATAACACGAATATCAATCTCAACATAATTTAACAGTACCGTGGAAAAAAAAGACATCAGGGAAAAAGCCAAAAGCCCATTTGCCATAGGCACTTTGAAAGTAAGTTTTGAAAACTGTACGTACTCCCGAAGTACTTTTATAAAAATAAATAGCAGCACAAAAAATTGTAGTGCAGGAGTTATTGCAATTGCTACAAGCGCCCCATCAATATTATTTATGAGCAGCAAAACAACGGTAAGAATAGCACTCAAAATATAACTGAAAAGATCTATTCCAGCCAATTTCTTATATAAT
>JAGQYY010000031.1:12342-24439 GCA_020435825.1 Aequorivita sp. | reverse complement strand
TGAGCAGCAAAACAACGGTAAGAATAGCACTCAAAATATAACTGAAAAGATCTATTCCAGCCAATTTCTTATATAATGAAAGTCCATTTACAATACCGTTAAATACGCGGTACATACTAATAAATGGCACTATTACAGCCAATAGTTTTATAAGATATATATAATCAGGAGAGTCAAAAATGGTGTTGCTTAAGTAATCTGCGCCAAAAAACAAGACCAGAGAGACCACAATGGTTCCCGAAACGGTAAATACCAATGTGGTGGAAAACAGTTTCTGCAACTGCTCTTTATCGTCTTTATACTCTGCCACATATTTTACAACTCCACTGAAAATACCCACTGAAGCAAAAGAGCTGAGCATTTCCAAAAGATTGCGAAGTGAGCCGATTTTGGCAATTCCAGCTTCCCCAACGATTTCAGCCAATAAACGCTGAATGAACAATGAAATAAACAACCGGACGCCAATTACTCCAGCATTTAAGGAAGTCATCTTTAAAAGTAAATTACCGCGTATGAATTGTGGTATTTTCAACTAGTAACTGTTTAAAACCGAAATTACGCCATCCACTTCTTGTTCGGTCATTACCGGACTTATTGGGATGCTTATAATTTCATTGTGTATTTTTTCGGCATTTGGAAAACTTAAATGTGAAAACTCTGAAAGCGCTTGCTGTTTGTGCGGTGGAATGGGGTAATGTATCAAGTGGCCAATTCCATTTCTGTCCAAATGATCTATAAACCTGTTTCTGTTTTCCACCCGAATCACAAAAAGATGAAAAACGTGATTTTTACTTCCATCATAATAGGGAAGCGCTATTTTATCATTCTTAATTTTCGAAATGTACTTTTTGGCAATTTCTCTTCTAATTTCATTATCGGCATCCAATGTCGGCAATTTTATATTTAAAAATGCCGCTTGCAGTTCGTCCAGTCTTGAATTGAATCCCAAAAGTTCATTCACATATTTTGTTGAAGTCCCGTAATTTCTAAGTTTTGAAATCACTTCAGCTAGAGCATCGTCATTGGTAGTTACTGCCCCCCCGTCGCCCAAAGCGCCGAGGTTTTTGGTAGGATAAAAACTAAAACCAGCCGCATCGCCCAAATTTCCGGCATATTTGCCAATTTTGTTTTTTGCGCCGTGAGCCTGAGCGGCATCTTCAATGACAAGTAATTTTTTTTCTTTTGAAATCTGTAAAATTTCCTCCATTGGTGAAAGTTGCCCGTAGAGATGAACGGGCATGATTGCCTTTGTTTTTTGGGAAATAGAGTTCTTAAGCGCTTCGAGATCAAAATTGTAGTTTTTCAAATCTGCTTCTACCAAAACAGGTTTTAAACCGGCCTGTTTTATCGCCAAAATAGTTGCGATATAGGTATTGGAAGCTACCAAAACCTCATCGTTTTCATTCAGTCTTCCAAGTATTTTGTACCCCTCCAAAATCAATCGCAACGCATCCAAACCATTGCCAACGCCAATACAGTGGGCTGCCCCACAATAGCGTGCAAAATTTGCCTCAAACAGTTTCACTTGGTTTCCCAAAATATAATATCCAGAATCCAAAAACTGACGAAGACTATTTTGAAACTCAACTTCAAAACGTTGGTTGAATGCCTTAAGGTCTAAAAACGGAGTCATATAAAAATATCGTTTAAAAGATGATAGTTTTCAGTTTTGATTTCATAAAAGTCGTGGACAATACTTCTTCCTCCAAAAGTTTCCTTCCAATTTAGAAGACCTTTATTCACCTTCATTCCCTGCGCTTCATTGCTAATACCAAAATCAAAATATTTTTTGTGCGAAAAATGCTGCAACAAATAATTAAAAAGAAAGTCCAAACCACCCGTCTGTCGTCCTAATTCATTTGCTGAAATATATTGGGCATGCGCTACCGTAGCGGTTTCAAAAATGGTTGTTCCGGCAACTATTTCATCATTTTTATAAACATTGAATTGTTTGATATTTTTAGGAAAACGGGATTGTAACAGTTCTATTTCTTCCATAGAATGAACCGGATCTTGGTTGTGGACTTGCCTTAAATTTGGTTCCAACACTTGGCTCCAAAAGGATTTAAAATTTGTCTCTTCCCTAACCTTCAATTCATTTTTTACACCTTTTTTAATTCCTCGCAAACGATTGGAAGAAGTTATTTTTAAAGATTTTTCATTAAAAATACAACTCGTAATGTCCCTCCGGGTTAATGAAGCTTTTACTAGAAATAATAAATAATCAATCTCATCACTTGGCAATTGATGGTATATTTTGGGAAGCAATTTCAGTTTTAAAACTTCAATTCCTTTTTCATTCAAAAAAATCAACAAACTTTTAAAAACCTGAAATGTTTCTTCAAAAGTCGTTTTTTCGGCCAAAACCAAACCTCCATAACTCAAACCTTGGTGCGATTGCAATTCTGAACCTGAAATATTTGCCGGAAGTACAGCAACCAAACTTTCATCTTTATAAACCAACAGAGAATAGTCTTTAAATCTATCAGAATGGTAGTCCATAAAATCACGCTGAAACAAAAAGGTAGCGTTCTTTGCAGATTTTACAAAGTTGTCCCACGAAGATTTATCTTCCAGAGAATATATTTTCGTTAAAACGTGGTTGGTAATTGCGTTATTTTTATCCAAAAAAAGGTTTTTAATATAAACATGTAAAGCTAAAATTTATTTTTAGTTTTACAGTCCAGCAAATAATTAAATAAAACTTTCATATTGTCCAAATATTCTATAAAAAATCTAAAGTTATCCTCTTTGGATATTTTACTTTTAGTAATCTATCTAGTTCTCTTTGTTTTTTTTATTATTCAACCTCCCATATATACACCAGATACCAATACCTATTTTAGGTTGCACTTTTATAGATTTCCTGGTTATGGTATTTTCTTGCGGGTGTTTGATTTGTTTTTTGGAAATTTCTTTGACTTTGCCGTTGTAGGATTTCAACTGATTTTTGGTTTCATTTCAATAACCGTACTAGCCAATAATTTCAGGAATTTTTTGAAGTTAAGTTATTTAGCATATTTTGTCTTATTGGCAATTCTCATATTTCCGTATTTTTCGCCACTTTGGGTAGCCAATAATATTTGTGCCGAAGGAATATCATATCCGCTTTATCTGTTGCTTATTTCTTTTTCCTTTGATTTCTTTTTTAGGGAGCAACGGAAAAAGATAATGCATTTGTCCATAATTTTTGTTTTATTGTGCCTTACGCGAGGCCAATTTATTGTAGTTGCGCCTATATTCGCGGTTTTATATCTTCTGAAAGAGCGTAAAAATGCAATCAAAAAACCAACAATATTTCTGTTTCTCCTTTTGCTTTTATTGCCTTTTGCCGCACAGACTTTAGATAAAACCTATCATAAATTAGTTCACGGTTTTTTCGTAACCACGCCTTTTAGTTATGTGAACGCGGTGACTTTGCCCCTATTTGTTTCAAAAAAGGTAGATGTTACAAAGCTGAAAACCGAAGATGAAAAAATACTTTTTCTAAAAACGTATAAAACAATTGATAGTTTAGGTCTTTTAAGCTCGAAAGTTTCTGGCGGTGCTAAATCAAAATACAAGGTTTTTCACGATAATTTCCCGGTTATATGCAATCGAAATTTTCATTCCCCAGGAATTAAATATTTTGAAAACAAAACTGAAAATCTTAGTGAAAACGTTGTAATGATTGAAGAAGCAGCAAAGGATATACTTCCAGTTTTGGTGAAAAACAACTTCAAAGAATACATTTCCATTTACTTTGAAGGGATATTTCACGGTTTCAAAGGTGTTTTTATTTCTGTTTTTGTATTGCTGCTTTTTGTTTATAGTGCCATTGTTACTTTAAAAAAATGGTCTGTTTATAATGGTCTTTTGTTGATGGCAACAACGCTTATTATTTCCAACGCAATGCTTGTTGCTTTAGCTTCACATTCAATTATGCGATATTTGTTTTATAATTACTTTTTTGCCGTTTTGATCGGTATTGTTTTATTGAGAAAAATAACTTCAAAACCATGAGTGTAGAACTGTCTGTTGTAATGCCGTGCCTTAACGAAGCTGAAACGCTCGCAGTCTGCATTGAAAAAGCGCAAATTTTTTTTCAGCGTGAAAACATAAATGGCGAAGTGATTATCGCCGATAATGGTAGCACAGACGGTTCTCTTGAAATTGCCAAAAGCCTAAAGGCCACTGTAGTAAACATTCCCCAAAAAGGGTATGGCAGTGCTTTAAGAGGCGGAATAGAAGCAGCCAACGGCATTTATATTATTATGGGCGATGCTGATGATAGTTATGATTTCAGCAATTTAATGCCTTACGTCCTGAAACTTAGGGAAGGTTTTGATTTGGTAATGGGCAACCGTTTTAAGGGAGGAATTAAAAAAGGAGCGATGCCTTTTCTACATAAATATTTGGGAAATCCGGTACTGTCTTTTATTGGCAGATTGTTCTTTAAAAGTACAATCGGCGATTTCCATTGTGGCCTTCGGGGTTTCAGTAAAGAAGCCTATTACAAAATGGAACTTAAAACCACGGGTATGGAATTTGCCAGTGAAATGATTGTAAAAGCCAGCCTTAAAAATCTTAAAATTGCCGAGGTACCTACCATACTTTCCCCAGATGGACGTTCCCGTCCACCACATTTAAACACTTGGCGCGATGGATGGCGACATCTCCGTTTTTTGGTGCTTTACAGCCCAAACTGGTTATTCTTACTTCCAGGTTTACTCTTGATGGTTTTTGGATTGATTACTTCTGCATTTTTAATCAGTGGCCCAGTTAGTTTAGGCAATGTGAATTTTGACGTACATACGCTTCTATTTACTTCCAGTTTTATGCTTATTGGGTTTCAGCTTATTCTTTTTTATGGGCTTACAAAAGTTTTTACGGTTGAAAATGAATTGCTCCCAAAGTCAAGTAAATATGACCGGCTTTTTAAATTTATCAATTTGGAAAAAGGGTTGATTGTCGGTTTGCTATTGGTTATTATAGGAATTATCCTAAGCATATCAGCCTATACAGATTGGCAAGCCATACGTTTTGGGGACATCCATAGCACCGCGATTTTCAGAAGAGTTATTCCTGCGGTAACGCTAATGCTTTTAGGTGTTCAGATTATATTATTCAGCTTATTTTTTAGCATTTTAGGACTAAAAAAGTAATTAATAATAGAACTTTGATTTATTTAAACTACTGAAGTTTTTCAAAAACTGCATTTCCGTTTTCATCCAAAACCCTGTATTCACCTTTTGGCGCGCCTTTTTCAATTTTTACAAAACTGGCATCTTCTTCTAAATGGTCTAGATACTTTTTATTTTCTGATAAATAAGAAAACAATATTCGAAAGGCATTTACGCTAGTTTTGAACTTTGAATCTTCTTCAAATCGCTCATTATTTGGCCATTTTACCGCATAAATTACAGAGAAGGCCGAATGTAGCTTTTCCTTATCTTCAATCTTACTGTGAATCTCTTCCATATAATCATAACCTACATATCCACCGTGGTCTGCCATTATGAATATGAGCGCTGTGGGATCTTCTTCGGTTATAATATTGATGACACTTTCCAGTTTTTCGTTTGCATTTGTTAGTTTTTCATACCACTTATCGCGTTCCTTTTCTGCGCCAAGGGATTTCTTTTCATAAAACTCTACGTGTCCCGGTTCAAAAACGTGAATAAAAAAGAACTTGGACTTGTCACGGTCTTCGTCTATGTATTTTTTTAAAGGTTCTATTATGTCCTTTTTTTCGTAATAGCCATCGCCAACATAACCAACTTCATTATAATTATAATTGCAAACGTCATACCCTATTTCTGGAAGGTTTGATAGAAAAAAAGGCCATTCCGCTAAATAATGTGTTTTATAGTCATTGTTTTTGAAAATATTCAGTACTGGATTTTCTGTAATAATTATTTTACGGCCATTTACAACTTCACTCAAATTAAAACCAATATTATTATAATGGTGGCGCATTGCAAAAGTGGAAGTATTGCTAGGCAAAGTAGCATTATAATTACTTCGGAAACCATCGTATAGTGTGAAATTTTTACTTTCCAAATATTCCTTAAAACCACCTGAATCCTTATTATAAAATCCTTTGTTGAATTCAGAAAAATTTAAATAACCATCGGGCTCTATATAATATACATTGGGACGCTTGGTAAAAATCGCTTCGGTAATATTATCCGGCTGCTCCATCCAAGCATCTGAATAACTTAAATAATTATACATAACCGGAACAAACCAAAAAAGACCAAGAAGAGCCAAGATGAACTGAAGTACAATTATTTTTTTAAAAAATCTGTACAGAAACCAAGCAACTGCCGCAGCCAGCAATAAGGTGAGTAGCGAATACAAAACCTGCAATGTGGCGGTTAAACAAATTTGGATAAACAGCCCAAATGCCAATATATTGAAGAAAGTAAAAGCTTTCTTTTTGAAAACATCATTGCGGTCTTTCAGCAAAAAGTTTAGGACAAGAAAAAAACAGATTGGAAAGAAAACAAAAAGTGCTAGAAAAAAACCCAAATGTTTCCATGAGTTTATCATCATGAAATTATTGGTAAAATAAAAAAACAAAGGATAAAGGCCGGGCGCGAGACCAATCAATACAATGCGTTTGGTTTTATCTCCAAAAAAATCATTTACACGTCCTTTTTTTCTATCTTTTTTTTCCATTAATACTTCTTAAAAACTACATTACCCTTGCCATTAATATATTCATAAACGCCCTGTGGTGCACCAAAGTTGATGATTATATAACTTTCGTCTGGTTGCAAGTTTGCAAGATACAAATCATTTTCACTTAAATAGGAAGTCAAAATACGGAATAAGTTTACGGAAGTTTTAAGTTTAGTGTCAAATTTAGGCGCTTGGCCATTGGGCCAGTGAATGGCGAGAATGGTACTGAATATAGAGTTCACAAAATTTGGATCTGAATTTTTTGTATAAGATTCGCCAGTATTTGTCATTCCTACAAATCCACCATGATCAGCCATTATAACAATCAAAGCTTCGGGATCATTGGCAAGTATGCTTTTTGTTAGTTCCGTAAGTTTTTTATTAGATTCTTTCAAGCTTTCTATATAATGGTCACGTTCCCCTTCCACTCCCCTGGAATCGTCTATTGTATTGGTTATATGTCCAGGATTGAAAATTTCAATAAAAAAGAAATTTGGTCCTTCTTTATAGATTTCCAAATAATCCTTAAATGGTTCTATTACATCTTTTGGATTTCCAATACCAGTTGTAACAAAACTGATTTCCTTGGTTGAAAAATTACAGAAATCATAACCCAACTTCGGTTTATTGGTCAAAAAATAAGCCTGTTCGGTAAGAAAAAATGTTCTGTAATTATTATTCTTCAAGATGCGTAAAACACTGTTATCAGAAACAATAACATTCCGCGCATCAATAGTTTCGGTAAAATCTGACCCGTTGTTGTAATAGTGGTGCTTCATCATAAACACTGCACTATTGGTGGGCAATGTTGCTGCATAATTACTTCGGAAATTTGGATAGGTCTTAAAATTGTTTTCCGTTAAAAAACTTTCAAACTCCGCATTTTCAATCTTGTAATTACCCTTTTTCAATTCCGAAAAATTCACATAACCATCAGGCTGAATATAGTAGATATTTGGTTTCTTTTTGAAAACGGCAGTTTCAATTGCATCAGGCTGTGTCATCCATTCTTTGGAATAATTTAGCTGTTTTAAAACTACTGGCGTTAAGGTGAAAAAACCGATTACCGCCAAAATCAACTGAAAGACAATTATTTTTTTGAAATACTTCAGAAGCAGAAAAGCGAGAAGTGCCGCGATTCCAAAAACTATAAAAGTCCGCATCCAACTGAATCCTGCGTAAAGGGCAATATTCAAATAAAAAAAGAAAAAGAAAAAATTAAAAAACGGAAGTATGAAAGGCTGCAGTTTTTTAAGAAAGCCAACCCCCGAAATCTTATGTGCTACAATAAAAACAACAATTGGAAGCAACAAAAATATTGAAACAAAATACCCGAGATGGCCCCAGGAATTTATCATTTTATAATTGTTTGTGTAATAAAATAATAAGGGATAAAGCCCTGCCGCAACAGCTGTAAGCAAAGGATAGGCTTTCCCGTTGTTCAAAAAAACCGAGAAAAAACCCTGCTTCTTTTTAGGCGTCATCGTTTTTGTTTTTCAGAAGGTATAAAATGCGTTTTGTGCCTTTTACCACCTCTTTTTTTTCAATGGTAAAATATTGTAGATAGCCTTTTTCAAATTCCGCTTCGTTGTAAAAATCAAAATGGTTTATGAATTCGCGCTTACGGACCAATAGCGACTGCGCCCAAGAATCCTCACGAGTCGGGAATTCGATAATAAGGTTTTTTGAAAAAGATGCAAAAAACGAAGCCGATTTTTCAAAAGGAACATTACCGGAAAGGGTAATGTGATGGATCAATGCCAAAGCCATTGTAACATCTGGCGCATATTCTGCCAAACGCTCTATTAATGAGCTTCGCTCCGTATTATTAAAACCAATACCGGGAGCAGGTTGCAAAACATCACATACAAAGGGAAGCATATTTACTTCTTTGTTCTTTTGAAGTTGTTTGTAGTTGTAATCAACCGCATTGCTGTCAATGTCCGTTACAATTATATGTGGAACTGAATCAATTACCGTTCGTGCGAAAGTTCCGTCGTTACCGCCAATGTCTATCAATTTTTGTGGCGCCAATGGTTTTGTCCATTCTTTTATAAGCGTTTTTTTAGCTTCAAAAGCAGCTTCATCATAATTAGTTTTATCGTAGTAATTACCCCATTCGCTCGCTTCTTTAAGCGTCATGCCTTTTATATAATCATACAGGCTTTCAACAATGTTTTCCTGTGCTTTTTTGGAAAGGGTCGCAATCTTGGTTTCGGCATTGTAATCTTCGCTGTGCTTGCTTTCCATTTTGGCGAGCAAATGGATGTTTGGATAAACTACCGAACTCAATTTCGTTCGGGTAGGCAGCAAAGAGGAAATCAGTTTTACCGGAATGCCGTCAATGTGCGTTTGCATCATTTTGAAAACCTCGGTACCGTGATATTTTGCGAGAACCAACGGGCCAAAAAAGTGGGTAATAAATTGTTTGTATGCGCGCCAAGGCGTTCCTTCCTCATAAAAATCAAAAGAGAGCGTATCTATAAATACGGGTTTCCCTTTGTGAAATGTTACGTTGTAAGCAGAAGCGTCCTTCAATATAAAGCCCTTTGAAAGCGCGTATTTCTGAATTTTCAATGTGTGGAGCGCAGCGTGTTTGTACTGCTCAAAACTCCACTCGTAAGGGTTTGTGATGAATGGAATTTCTTCGGGGGTAATGATTATTTCTTCCGAAGAAACTGAAGTTTCCTCATGTGGAATCAATAAATCGTTTGAAATTAGGTTCTTGAAAAAACCGCTCTTTTTCAGTTTGTTGTATTGCGGAAAATAGATTGGTCTGATGGCCCTTCGCAGGGTTTTGCCATCATAAAACATGTATCCTGAAGGATCTCGGAATGAAGCTTGGTGTGCGTCAGTTTTTTTTGTCATCTGTATTGGTGTCTTCCTCTTCAATGTCTATTGAATCGTAAGTATCTTCCTCTTCTTTTACCAATCCGAAAAAAGATTTCACCTTATACATAACATTTTTTGAGAAAAGCAAAATACCAGCTGCCGCCGCTACTACCGCCTGTACTATCATTGCTCCCAGCCCTGGATCGAAATAAAGAAAATTCATACCTAATATTTTATATTGTGTTTGCCTTTAGGCGACAACAAATTAACTAAAAATCGCCGAGTTTATTGAATTGCTCAGCGATTATTTTAAAATTGACTTAGGACTAATTGACGTAACACATAAGACTAAAACTTTCAATATCACTTCTCCACTCGTCCTACATCTTACTGCCTTATGCCCTCTTTTAAATTTTGTTTCGCTTGCGGTCCACTTCCTTCAAATAGATTTTACGAAGTCTTAAATGGTTTGGCGTAACCTCAACATATTCATCCTTTTGGATGTATTCCAATGCTTCTTCCAAGGAAAATTTAATAGCAGGAATAATACGTGCTTTATCGTCGGCTCCCGAAGAACGAACGTTTGAAAGTTTTTTGGTTTTGGTTATGTTCACGGTCATATCATCCTGCCGTGTGTTCTCGCCAATAACCTGTCCTTCGTAAATATCTTCGTTCGGATTTACGAAGAAACGGCCACGATCCTGAAGTTTATCAATAGAATAAGGGATGGCCTGACCCATTTCCATGGAAACCAAACTTCCATTTTGCCGTTCGGGAATTCCGCCTTTTAACGGTTGGTATTCCATAAAACGGTGCGTCATAATGGCTTCACCTGCGGTAGCAGTAAGCAATTGATTTCGAAGACCGATAATTCCGCGGGAAGGAATGATAAATTTACATACCATTCGCTCACCTTTACCCTCCATGCTGATCATTTCGCCTTTACGGATTGTAACCATATTAATGGCAGTTCCACTAACATCTTCCGGCAAGTCGATGGTCATTTCCTCAACAGGCTCACATTTTATGCCATCAATTTCCTTGATTATAACCTGCGGCTGGCCAATTTGAAGCTCATAGCCTTCACGGCGCATGGTTTCAATTAAAACCGAAAGGTGCAAGACCCCACGGCCAAAAACCATAAATTTATCGGCACTGTCAGTTGGCTGCATACGCAACGCAAGGTTTTTTTCCAATTCCTTTTCCAGTCGCTCCTTAATATGACGGGAGGTAACAAACTTGCCGTCCTTTCCAAAGAAGGGCGAATCGTTGATGGTAAAAAGCATGCTCATTGTAGGCTCATCAATGGCAATGGTTTTAAGTGCTTCCGGGTTTTCTGCATCGGCTACGGTATCGCCAATTTCAAATCCTTCAAGGCCTACCAAGGCACAAATATCGCCTGCCTGTACTTCGGTAACTTTTTTACGGCCCAAGCCTTCAAAAGTGTGAAGTTCCTTTATTTTCGATTTTACTTTAGAACCATCTCGCTTTACCAAAGCAATCTGCATTCCTTCCTTTAAAACTCCTCTTTGCAAACGACCAATAGCAATACGGCCTGTAAAAGATGAAAAGTCCAAAGAGGTAATCAACATCTGCACGGTTCCTTCCTCAACTTTTGGCGATGGAATGTGTTCCAAAACCATATCAAGCAAAGGTTCGATATTATCGGTTTGGTTTTTCCAATCATCGCTCATCCAGTTTTGTTTTGCCGATCCGTAAACGGTTGGGAAATCGAGCTGCCATTCTTCGGCACCCAATTCAAACATTAAATCAAAAACTGATTCGTGCACCTCATCGGGTGTACAGTTTTCCTTATCCACTTTATTTATTACCACACAAGGCTTTAAACCAAGAGAGATTGCTTTTTGGAGCACAAAACGTGTTTGAGGCATAGGCCCTTCAAAAGCATCTACCAATAGTAAAACCCCATCGGCCATATTCAATACGCGCTCTACCTCACCGCCAAAATCGGCGTGACCGGGAGTATCGATAATATTGATTTTTGTGTCTTTGTAAACAACGGAAACGTTTTTTGAGGTAATGGTAATACCTCGCTCACGTTCCAAGTCGTTGTTATCCAGGATAAGTTCGCCTGTGTTTTCGTTTTCACGGAAAAGGCTACAGTGGTGCATAATTTTATCAACCAGCGTGGTCTTACCGTGGTCAACGTGCGCAATAATGGCGATGTTTTTAATATTCATAGCAATGCTCCTTTTTTAAGAGGGTGCAAAAGTAGTGTTTATAAGTGGATTAGAAATAAAAGTTGTGGTTTTATTTTACCATTACGTAGCGCGGGGCGGTATTGAAAAAAAGCGTATAGATCATGGCATCGCTTTAGAATAGTAAAATCGTTATCTTTGTGGTATCAAAAATTCAGTATGAAAATCGAATTGATTCCCAATATAAAACACACAACTTCCAATAATTTTTTTCTTCTCGCTGGTCCCTGCGCCATTGAAGGCGAGGAAATGGCAATGCAGATTGCCGAAAAAATTGTAAAAATAACCGACAAGCTAAAAATACCCTATATTTTCAAGGGAAGTTTCAAAAAAGCAAACCGAAGCCGGATTGATAGTTTTACAGGAATTGGCGATGAAAA
>JAGQYY010000031.1:5231-12245 GCA_020435825.1 Aequorivita sp. | reverse complement strand
TCAATTTAAATCTGCTTGAAAAGTTATTGACTGATCTCGTAGCAATTCGGAAAACTATAAATCAATTATAGCTTAATGTTATTTGTAAAAATAAAGTGCCCTGCCATCAGTTGATGGCAGGGCACTTTGGCTAAAAACAAAATTTATAAAATAAGAACTGTCGATTTTTAAAAGAAAAAGCTGCTCCCTAAAAAGGAGCAGCTAATTAACCTCAATACTTATAAAACTCCCCAATCAAATAAGTATTCAAATATCGGGCTAAAAACAAATACCAAACAAGGGGGAAATCCCCCATTTTTTTGGGGGCTTTTCCTGGTTTCCAATATATTATAAAAATAAAAAGCTGTTCCCGAACGGAACAGCTTTTTTCAACTATGGCATCATTAACTCCCCAATTAATTTGCTTTTGTAAAGATGCGAAGAACTATAAAACCAGTCAAGAGGAAAAACCCTGTTTTTCATGGGGGATTCCCCCCTTTTTTTAAAAAAATAAAAACATGAAACAATATAAATGAAAAAGGTCGCCCTTTACGGACAACCATCATAAATCACTATTTATTAACTCCTCAATTAATGTTTAGTGATACAAAGATGCGGCATAAAACAATACGGGTCAAAGGCTCCATTTTTGTAAGGGTTTTCCTGTTTTTCAGTGTTAATAGGATAAAAAAACCACAAAATATTTTCAAAATATATTTGCATGATAAATCTTTTTGGTTTTGCTTTGTATTTCAAAGTACTTTATCATGAGCGAAAAAGATTATTTAAAAGACATCAACGAGATAAAAAATTTAATGGACCGCTCTTCTCGGTTTATCTCGCTTAGTGGGCTCTCAGGAATTTTTGCAGGAATTTATGCTATAGTCGGAGCTGCAATTGCGTATGTATATCTTTTCCCAAAACCGGGAGAATACCTTACACTCCACAGTTGGAATTTTAAACTTTTATTAATTCTATTGGCTTCAGTACTCGTGCTCAGTATAATCACTGCCTACCTTTTAACTACACGAAGAGCAAAAAGAAACAATGAAAAAATTTGGGATACTACCACCCAACGCCTACTGCTTAATTTTCTAATACCCTTAGTCACCGGCGGTATTTACATAATCATTAAACTAAACAGCCAGCACTATGGGCTCACTGCTTCGCTGATGCTTATCTTTTATGGGCTTGCCCTCGTGAATGCTTCAAAATATACTATTGGCAATGTAAAATATTTAGGCTATGCGCAAATAATCATTGGTCTTATCTGCGCCGCACTTCCAGGCTATGGGCTGTGGTTTTGGCTATTAGGCTTTGGGCTTTTCCATATTATCTACGGAAGTATTATGTACCTTAAAGAAAGAAATAGCTAGGCGTGGGGATTATAGACAACATAAACAAACTTTTTGACCATCGTATCCGATTGGGCATTATGAGCATACTCGTGGTGAATGAAGATGCCGATTTTAATCGCCTAAAGGAATTGCTGGATGTTACCGATGGTAATCTGGCCAGCCACATAAAAGCACTGGAACAAGCCGAATATATTTTTGTGGAAA
Organism: Aequorivita sp.; assembly: GCA_020435825.1. Lineage (GTDB taxonomy): Bacteria > Bacteroidota > Bacteroidia > Flavobacteriales > Flavobacteriaceae > Aequorivita. The sequence continues at coordinate 10,704 of JAGQYY010000031.1, read as the reverse complement.
AAAGCTTTGTGGGAAGAAAGCCGAATACAAGTTACAGTGCTACCAAGCTTGGACGGGCAGAATTCAAAAAACATATTGACGCCCTTGAAAAGCTGATTCAAAAACCGAAATCATAACAACACTATTTTTTTATTTATTTACTTTGAAAAACAAAGTACTTTACAAATATCAATTAACTTTTAAATTTTTAACAACAAACAATAAACACGCAAATTATGGAACAGAAGAAAAGTAAATTCAGCAATTGGATGCGCAATTCCATCACCGCAAGAATGCTGGTGGTCGGGTTTTTATTATTGGTTTTATTAATTCCTTTGGAATTTGTAAAATCGCTTATAAATGAAAGGGCATACAGACAGGAAGAGGTTGTCCGCGAAATAAATGAAAAGTGGGGAAATGAAGTCCTGCTTTCAGGTCCTATAGTCAAAATTCCTTACAAGGTTATTTCAGAAGAAAAAATTTTCAACGAAAAAAGTAATTCTTATTACACAAAAACGAAGGAAACGGTAGAGAACGCCTATTTTTTTCCGGATAAATTAAACATTACATCAAATGTTGACACCAAGCCATTGAACCGAAGCATTTACGAATCGGTGGTTTATTCCGCAGCTATTGACGTAAAGGGAAACTTTCCTATAATTGACTTTTCAGATACTGACATTCCGGAAGAAAACATACTTTGGGAAAAGGCTACCGTTCTTTTAAAAACTTCAAACCTAAAAGGAATAAAAACCACGCCAATCGTGAATCTGGCTTCGGAAGTACTTTCAATGACGCCACAGTATTCCACGGATTATCTCAACACCATCCAAAGCAATTACATTGCAAACGCCAAGGAAATATTCGCTGCGCCACTTCCCTTTTCCTTTGACTTAAAAATAAACGGCAGTGAAAGTTTGAAGTTTTTACCAATAGGAAAAGAAACCGATGCCTCTATGAAATCGAATTGGCACTCCCCCAGTTTTGATGGCAACTTTCTGCCTGAGGACACCAATAAGGAAATAAGCCAAGAGGGATTTACGGCCACTTGGCGCATACTGCAAATAAACAGACAGTTTGAGCAATCGTTTTTTGGTCACATGCCAGACCTATCTGCTTCGGCTTTTGGCACAAAGCTCATCATTCCCGTGGACGAATATCAAAAGAGCGAACGTACTGCGAAATATGGAATCTTGGTTATTGGGCTAACGCTGTTGGTGTTTTTATTGATCCAATTGGTCAGCAAAGTTTATATCCACCCATTTCAATATATGATGATTGGTCTGGCATTGGTAATGTTTTATACCTTGTTAATTTCAATTTCGGAACACAGCAACTTTTTTAAGGCTTATGCCATTGCAGCATTTTCAGTGCTGGCGCTGATAACGGTCTATTCCCGGGCCATTTTAAAGGGCTTTAAATTTCCGTTGCTCATCTGTGCTTCATTGGCTTCGTTGTATGGCTTTATCTATGTAATCATACAATTGGAAAACTATGCGCTTTTGGTAGGCAGCATTGGCCTGTTCCTCATTTTGGCAATTATTATGTTCGCCTCGCGAAGAATTGATTGGAACAATGAATAAATAATAGTCCTTTTGGGCGCAGTTGAGTTCTCGACTGCGCTCGAACGGACATTTTATTTTAAAGATTTTTAGGAATGAAAAACTATCTCATTGTATTTATATTTCTTTTTATAACCGAAATTGCCATTGCCTATTTCCACTTCAACGCTTTTATTAGAGGGTTTTTGGGCGATGTGCTTGTTATACTGCTAATGTATTCATTCCTAAAAATCTTTATAAAAAACAACGTTCTCAAAACAGCCGTTTCCGTCTTGGCCTTTGCCTATTTTGTGGAACTGCTCCAATTATTCAAGCTCGCTGAAAAACTTAATATCCATTCAGAAATATTACTGACCATTATTGGCTCAGTGTTTGACGTTTCCGATTTAGCCGCATATTTTCTTGGCTTTCTTCTTATTTTATTGCTAGAAAAAGTTTTACATAAAAATACACTTCAGTATTTTTTTAAATTTTAATATTTATTCTATTTTGCGATACATTAAAAATTGCCGGAATGCGTTGTTACCAATTTTTTTTCTTTTCTCTCTTATTATTTAAAACATTTTTTAGTTTTTCTCAAGAACGTCAAACAGCAGAATTTGGCAAACCTTCTGAAAGCGATTTTGCTTTAAAAATATATGAAAAAGATACCACTGCTGCAGCTGTGATTTTGTTTGAACAGGGTTATTATGAATTTGAAATTGTTGGCGATTATATAAGGTTAATTAAAAATGTTTTTAGAAAAGTAAAAGTCTTTGATTCTAAAAGATTTGATGGCGGCACTGTTGATATACCTTTATTGGTCGCTAATGGTACTAGCGAACGCGTTACACGATACAATGCACTCACACATAATGGACCAATAAAAACCTATGTTGCCGCAGATGCAATATTCGTAACCAACGAAAAACATATTGGTAAAGTTTGCCGTATAGTATTCCCTAATGTTAAAAATGGAAGTATTATTGAATATACATACAGGCTTGAATCTCCTTTTTTCTTTAATTTTAATGGATGGGAGTTTCAAGGTGATCTTCCAAAAATTTATAGTGAATTTGTAAGTAAAATTCCGGGCAATTTTAACTATAACCAAGTTTTGTATGGAAGTCAAAAAATTGATTTAAAAAAACAACAGGTTGAAACTAATTGCTTATCTATTATGGGTGGTATGGTACATTCACCCTGCAATGTTTCATTGTTTGCTATGTTTGACGTTCCTGCCTTTAAAACAGAAGAATACATGCTTTCCCCTGCTAATTACATTTCAAAAGTTGAATATGAGCCATATTCTTTTATAGATTATTTTGGAGGAAATCCAAAAATATTTACAAGGGACTGGAAAGATGTTGAAAAAGCTTTTAAAAAGGGGGATTATATAAGAAATCAGCTTAACAAAACTGGCTTTTTCAAAAGACATCTTCCAGATTCCATTCGCTCCAAAACAGACGAATTGGAAAGAGCAAAGGCAATATATACCTATATCCAAAAACATTATACTTGGGATGGCGCTTATTATAGCTTGGAAACAGAGGTAAAAGACGCTTTTGACGCAAAAAAAGGAAGTGTCCCAGAAATTAATCTTTCATTAATAAATGCGCTTGAAGCAACCGGACTCAATGTTAAATTAATGCTTTTATCAACAAGACAAAATGGACTCCCTACTGATTTGTATCCTGTAATGACAAAATTTAATTACACCATAGCCGTACTTACTATCGCAAATGAAACCTACTTGTTAGACGCCACCGACAAACAAGCCCCCTTCGGCATCATCCCCTTTCGGACCCTAAACGTGCAAGGTCGTGTAATGGACTTTAAAAATGGCAGTTACTGGATGCCTATCGAACCTTTTAAACAAAACATTCATTACGCAAACGCACAAATAACCGCAGAAACCAACGGAAATTTCAAAGGAAAAGTAAACCAAGCTAGTTATGGCTACATAGCACTGGGAAAAAGAAATAGTATTGAAGAAGAATCCCTTCAAGAGCACATAAAAACGCAAGAAAAAGACAAAGCAGGTATTGAAATTGAAGACTACAATGTGGAAAACGTCAGCGAAATAGAAAAACCGCTAAAGGAAAATTACAATGTTACCATAGAACCGGAAACCGTTGGCGACAAAGTGATTCTCTATCCGTTTTTCAACAAAACCTATATATCTGAAAATCCCTTTAAAATGAAGGAGCGCAGCTACCCGATGGATTTTGGCTTTCCGTTTTCAAACACCTATTTAATCTCCATAGATTTAGGGAATGTTTACGAAGTGGAACAACTGCCAAAAAGCAGAACCATCAAACTCCCAAATGATGACGGCGAGTGTTTGGTTACCTATGCCACTGAAGGAAGCAACATAAACATCCGATTCAACATGAAATTAAATGCCTACCGATTTCCTTCAGATGCTTATCAATCTCTCAAAGAATATTTCGGGACGATAATTACCATTTTAAAAGAAGAATCAATTGTTTTAAAGAAATTATAACGAATCATTTCAAACAAACTATCTATGAAATTTTTAAAAATTAGTTGTTTCATTATAACACTTACGCTTTGTGGTGTTTCATTTTCCCAGCAACGTGAAACGGCAGACTTTGGCAACCCAACTGCAGAAGAATTTGCGCTACAATCATATTCTAAAGATCCCGATGCGGCGGGTGTGGTTTTATTTGAAAAAGGCAACTATTACTTTGAATTGGTTGAAAACTATGTGAAACTTATAAAAGAAGTTCACGTGAAAATGAAAGTTTTCAATGCAAAGAATTTTGATCAAGCCAATGTTGAAATTCCTTTTTACAATGAAAAAAACAACAATGAAAGCATCACTAAAATAACTGCCATTACCCATAACGGAACAGTAAAAACATTTATAAATGAAGCCAACATATTCGAAACAGACGAAAATCCGTATTGGTCCTTAAAAAAATTCACTTTTCCTAGTGTTAAGGATGGCAGTATCCTGGAATATACCTACAGAATAGAAACAAGCCATTTATCAAATTTTGGTGGATGGCAATTTCAAGGATCACTACCTGTAATATACTCTGAATTTCATACGGAACTGCCAGGAAATTTTAAGTATAACCGAACACTTTACGGAAGTCTTCCACTTTCTATAAACGAAGCTAAAAAGACTACGGCCTGCTTTTCAATTGAAGGGTTTGATGTGCAGGCAGACTGTGAGATAGCAACGTATGCCATGAAAAATGTTCCTGCCGCCAAAAAAGAAAATTATATGCTTTCTCCTACTTATTATTTGGCTGCAATGATGTATGAACTTATTGAATATGTAGATTTTAAAAGAAGTAGGCATCCTTACACCAATAGCTGGAAAGAAGTGGATAACTATTACCAGAACGATAAAGATTTAGGGCGTCAACTTAAATATAGTAGCTTTTTTAAAGATGCGCTGCCACTATCTGTTTATTCGCAAGCTACCGATTTAGAAAAAGCAAAAGCAATTTATTATTATATTCAAGACCAAATGACATGGAACGGAAAATACCGTATCTTATCTGATGTTCGCGTTAAGGAAGCCTTTGAGCGTAAATCCGGCAACAGTTCCGAAATAAATCTTGCGCTTGTAAATGCTTTGGAAGCCGCAGGAATTGATGCAAAAATAATGCTTATTTCCACACGAGATTTCACACCGCCCACTATGCAATACCCCGTTATAAGTCCTTTCATCTATGCCCTTGTCTATCTTAAAATTGGGGAGGAAACCTATCTTTTGGATGCTGCCGATAAATACACTCCTTTTGGAGTATTGCCCTTTCGTGACCTTTGTTCACAAGGCCGTGTAATGGACTTTAAAAAAGGCAGTTTTTGGGAACCCATTATCCCCATAGCCAAAAACATGCATTACGCAAACATGCAACTCTCCGCAGATGAATCTGGACTGTTTTCAGGCAAAGTGAACGAGGTTTCCACTG
>JAGQYY010000031.1:0-5133 GCA_020435825.1 Aequorivita sp. | reverse complement strand
CCGTTGGAAACAACTTCCTGAAAAGCGGTTTTTGTTTGTCCCGGACAAAGTGTCGTAACGGAAACGCCAGTGCCTTTAAGTTCATTGGCAATAGCTTCCGAGAATGAAAGAATATAGGCTTTGGTAGCATAATATAAAGACATCAACGGTCCGGGCTGAAAGGCCGCAAGCGAAGACATATTCAATATCTTTCCACTGCCGCGCACTACCATGCCTTTTAAAGCCAACTTGGTTAAATGTGTAGTCGTAATCACATGTAGATTTAGCATTGCCAAATCACGTTCCCAGTCGGTATCGTTGAAACTTCCAAAAATACCAAAGCCAGCATTGTTGATAAGCACATCGATATGTTTACCACCAAGAGCTTTGAATATTTCTTCCGCCACATGCTGTTGGCTCAAATCTTTGTGAAGCAATTGTATCTCTGAAGGATAAAGTGCCGTTATCTCTGCTTTCGCCTCTTGTAGTTTTTTGTTATTTACATCTACCAAAATTAGATCGTATCCATCTTTGGCCATAAGCAACGCCAGCTCAAACCCAAGCCCCGATGCAGCACCAGTAATAAGTCCCACTTCTCCTTTATGCTCCATATTTTTCACTTAATCGGTTTGGTTATTGGCACCGCCAAAGGGTATAATACCCCGAGGCTTGCCTCGAAATTAAAGGTTTGTTTCCTACGAATGCCTCGTGGGCTTGCCCCGAGGTAGTTTACTATACTAAAAACCCTATTCACTACCCACTAAAATCCACATAATCCTGTAGATATGCAAATCTGGGAGTCAATTTTCCATCTTCGGTGGTCATGCGGGCACGTTGCAAAATGCCATCGGCATCCCCGTTAAAGAATGCGGGAATCACGTTGTCCAAAAACATATCGCCAAAACCTTCGCTGGCATCCTTGGGCAACTCACAAGGCAAATTATCAACCGCCATAACGGTGATTGCGCCAGGCGCATCAAAAGCGGTTTCGCTTTCCGTTTGTGGGTCGTAGCCATAAAATGGGTCAGCAATGGTGGAAGCACGCAATGTACAAGCTATGGGTCCATCCACATCACAGGAAATGTCGGCCACCAAGTTTATCTTGAAGTCCGGGCTTTTGGCATCTTCCCTTGTAAACAGATAGGGAGCGCCATTTCCGTAAAAGTGACCTGTAAAGAAAATATCGCTCACTTTGGCGTACTTCATAAAATCACTTTCGTAATCCGTAGGGTCTTCGTAGAATGCTTCCTTATCAAACGCACCGCCGTCCTTGCGCCTGTTGTATTCGGAAACGTCTATGAGGCAATACACCGGTTCGTTATACTCCTTGGAAAGATACTCGGCATCGGTAACTTCGCGAATCTTTAAATGGTTCAGAATCTCCTTTGCCCCTCTGGCAACTTTTCCGGTTCCGGAAAGAATGATCTTTATATTGGGAAGGGTGATTTTATCCAGTTCGGCTTTTACGGCTTCCAAATCGGGAAGGGTCTCCACCTTTGGCAATACAAAAAGATTATCGCGCAGGCCCAAGCCCCTAAAACCATTGTAAGCTCCCACAAGACCAGCGTAATAACCAAAACCAATTAATCTATGTTTATCTGCATTGACAATTGTTTCGTGATCAAACATTTCAATATTTTTATTAAGCATTGCCTTTAACAGTTTACGGTTGTAGGGCTGTTTTTTGATGGTATGGCTAAAGTAGAAGTATTTTTTATTGGGAATCAGTGCATCCACTGGCACTTCCTTAACGCCCAACATCACATTGGCCGCTGAAACATCTTCTTTCACTTCAAAGCCCGCATTGCGATAGGCATCATCTGGAAAGATACGAACGTCTGAGGCTTCCACGATAATCTTGGCATCTGGGAATTTTTTTATGACTTCTTGGCACTTTTCTGGTGAAAAAACCACCCGACGGTCTGGCGGGTTTTTGCGTTCTTTAATTATGGCAAAGGTTATGGGCATTTGGTATGTTTTTTGAATAATTATTGCGGTGGTAAAGATAGGGTTTTTCATGTATCTTTGCGGCCCGCGTTAGGGATTGATGCGGCATCCTTTTTATTTTCAATAAAAAGATATAGCTGAAAGCCCGACCCCTCTTAAGCCAAAGGCTACAGAGGGGGAACGCCCAAATAATGCAATTGAATATTGACAATTGTTCATTGCTAATTGTTCATTGAAAACGGGGCCGACTGGTTTTGACAGCGGGTCCAATTGTATTGTAAGCATGCCGAGCGCTGGGATATAGCTCGTTAATATCATATTTCACACTTTTTAAACGGCGAGAATAACTACGCCCTAGCTGCATAATCCGAATTATAGTAGGATGTGCCTCGGCCCACAAGGTGGGCAAGCAGGAAGTCACGCAACGGCCTTGGTTTGCGGCGGTTGATATAGTGGCTTCGTAAAAGTAAACCTAGCTTGTGCAGGGCTTTGATGCACATGCGAAACCCAAATGAAGCTAAGGGGCGCGTTGGTAGTTTTCGACCGGCAAGCCCTCGAAAACCGAAATGAAAACTAAGCATGTAGAAAGCAGTATGATTGCTTGTTTGGACGAGGGTTCGAATCCCTCCGGCTCCACTATTAATTTATTAAAACGCACTATTTACGGTATTTTGTAGATAGTGCGTTTTTGATTTTCCCGACATCTTTCCCTGCATTAAGATAAACCCTAATTGCCTGGGAGTTGTTTAATCTATACATTATAATATAGAACAAAAGCGCTTCGCCAACAGCTGCTCCAATACCAGCATACCGGTTGCTTTGTCCCAAATGAAAACATTTGCATTTCAACCTTTCCTAATATCAACAGCTATTGCTATCTTGCAGGTTAATTAAAATTTTTTCTTGATGAAACTGCTACGCTTACTTTTTATCTTTTTATCCTTCCCGATTTTTGCGCAACAGGGTGGTATGTGGATTCCTTCACTTTTGGAAGGGATGAACGAAACTGAAATGAAAAACCTCGGCATGAAAATGACCGCTAAGGATATTTATGACGTTAACAATGCGAGCCTGAAAGATGCCGTACCGCATTTTAACGGTGGCTGTACTTCCGAAGTTATTAGTAACCAAGGGCTTTTACTCACCAATCATCATTGCGGGTATTCGCAGATACAGAGCCATTCTTCTTTGGAAAATGATTATCTAGAGAATGGGTTTTGGGCAATGAGCCAAAAAGAGGAATTACCCAACCCCGGCGTTACCGCCAGCTTTATGGTGCGTATTGAAGACGTTACAAACCAAGTAATGAATGGCATTACCGAAGCAATGACTGAAGCCGACAAGCAAAAAAAAATAGAAGAAAACATTGCCTATGTGGTGCAGACTTCTCCTAAAGAAGCCTGGCAGGAAAATCGTGTGCGTACTTTTTATGAGGGCAACCAGTATATGCTTTTTGTGGTTGAAACCTTTAAAGATGTACGCTTGGTAGGCGCTCCGCCTTCCTCCATTGGAAAATTTGGAAGCGATACAGACAACTGGATTTGGCCTAGACACACGGGCGATTTTTCCCTTTTCAGAATTTATGCCGACAAAAACAATCGTCCCGCAGAATATTCTGAAGATAACGTGCCTTACACTCCAAAACACTTCCTTCCCATATCCTTGGATGGCGTTGCAGAAAATGATTTTACAATGGTTTTCGGTTACCCCGGAACTACTGACGAATACTTGCCATCTGTTGCAATTGAGCAAGTTATAAACACTATCAACCCAGCGCGAATTGCCATTCGTGATGCTGCCTTGGCTATTCAGGACAAGTATATGCGTGCCGATCCGCAAATAAAGATTCAGTATGCTTCTAAATATGCTCGTATTGCCAATTACTGGAAAAAGTGGAAAGGCGAGACCCTTGGGCTAACAAAGAGTAATGCGGCAGGCATTAAAGAGCAACAGGAAAAAGCACTTGTCGAGCAGATAAATGCAAAAGGAAAACAAGCACAGTACGGATACCTTTTACCAAAGTTTGAACAATACTATTCCCAAATAGAACCTTACGCCTTAGCACGGGAATATTTTCTGGAAACGGTTGTTCGAAACGTAGAATTGCTGCGAATGGCATATCAAACATATCAATTGAAGCAAGTGTTTGAAAATCGTGGGGCACAATCATTTGAAGACAGAAAAAACAATCTTATCGAAAGAGCCGAAAGCCATTATAAAAACTACAACAAGCAAGTGGACAAAGAGGTTTTTGAAGCTTTGATTGCACTGTACACTAAAGGAGTGCCGCAAGAGTTTTTGCCAGCTTCATTTATCAATATGAACGCACAGCAATTAACTGACAATGTTTATACAAACGCTGCTTTTGTGGATTATGCTTCCCTGAAAAAATTATTGGAAGGCGATGCCGAAACAGTGATAGCAAAGCTGAACAAGGATTCAGGTTTTAAAGTGGTAGCTGAAATGGCAACTGCTTATTTTGACAAAGTAGCACCCAAATATGAAGAATTGGAATTAAACATTGCTGCTTTGGAACGCGATTATATGAAAGCATTGTTGGAACTAAGTCCAAAAGATGCCCGTATTTTCCCGAATGCCAATAGTACGCTGCGCATTACCTATGGAAAAGTAGCTGGCTACTCCCCAGCTGATGCTATTTATTACGAGCCCGTAACACACCTTGAAGGTGTAATGCAAAAATACATTCCCGGCGATTATGAATTTGACGTTCCACAAAAACTTATAGACCTCTACAAGGCTAAAGATTATGGACAGTATGGCGAAAACGGAAAAATGCCCATCAACTTTATTGGAACCAATCACACTACTGGTGGAAATTCTGGAAGCCCTGCAATTGATGCTTACGGGAACCTAATAGGGCTAAACTTTGACCGTGTTTGGGAAGGCACTATGAGCGATTATTACTATGACCCTGCACTATCGCGCAACATTATGGTAGATATTCGCTATGTACTTTTTATTATGGATAAATATGCCGATGCAACAAATTTAATTGAAGAACTGAAACTGGTACACCCTAAAAGAAAATAGCCTTACTTGATTGCCATAGTATAAATCGCTTTTAAAAAAAACAAAAATCCGCAAAAATCTCTCTTTGCGGATTTCTTTTCAATGAAGTCATCTTGACTTTTTTGATTGAAGCGAAAATGAGCAGTTTTGAGTTTGATTGAAGGCTTTTTTGAGTTT
>JAGQYY010000030.1:13586-28700 GCA_020435825.1 Aequorivita sp. | reverse complement strand
TTATGAGTTATGGGTTATGGGTTATGAAGATTCTTATTAAAACTTCAATTACATAAAATATTATTTTTTAAGGTTTCATAATACGGCAAAGCCTCATTCAGCAACGATTCCAAATGTTCCGGTAACGGTTGTGAACTGCTTTTCTGTACGGCAAACCCTTCAGAATTATGAACGTTTCCGTACCAATGCTTCGCCCAAATGCCGTCTTCTAGGATGCCGCCTTTTTTCCACTGAAGCATTTTTTCAGAAAAAGGGATATTCAACAAACTGCAAAGTTTTTTGAGATAGGTTTCTGGATTTTTCAACAATTCATCGCTGTCAATAACGATAGGCGTTTTTCCGTTTTTCTTCAGAAATAAAAAAAGTTCCGCAGCTTTTTTTACGCCAATGTCGTTTAGTGTTGGCGTGTGGATTACTTTTGAAAAAGAGGCTATCAACTTTTTGGGGTGGCGAATCAAGATTACATTTTCCCAATTCAAAATAAATTCTGGCGAATCGGTTAAATAATGGTGCGCCATCCCTTTTACAAATACATTTTTCTTTTTTGAAAGAGAATTAATGGCTTCAACTACTTTCTCCTCCTTCAATTCCATGGTTTGAAGAATTTCCTGTTTTGAGGGATGCTCATTTTCTATGGAAGCATTTTGAAGGTAATAACCGTAAAAAGGCTCGTCCAAAACAGTAGTGTTTTTGCGTTGTGCAAAGGAATACATAAGCGCTGTGGAAAGATTTCGCGGTCCAGAAATGAGGTTGATTACTTTCATTTGAATAAAAGTACATCAAAAAAAGTATGTCTGAAAATGTTTTATTCTACAGTAACCGATTTTGCCAGATTACGCGGCTGATCTACATTGCGGCCAAGCATTACGGCAATGTGGTACGAAAGCAATTGCAGCGGAATGGTAGTTACCAATGGAGACAAGGCTTCGGCGGTGTGCGGAACTTCCATGACATAGTCTGCCATTTCCCTGACGGCAGTATCCCCTTCGGAAACTACGGCTATGATTTTTCCCTTCCTCGCCTTTATTTCTTGAATATTGCTAACCACTTTATCGTAATGGTCGCTTTTTATTGCAATAACTACAACGGGCATTTGCTCATCTATCAAGGCGATGGGTCCGTGTTTCATTTCGGCGGCGGGATAGCCTTCGGCGTGGATGTATGAAATCTCTTTTAGTTTAAGCGCGCCTTCCAGAGCGACTGGGAAATTGTAACCTCTTCCCAAATAAAGAAAATTGCGAACATCTTTAAATACGGCAGCTATTTCTTTTATTTTTCCTTCTGTTTTTAAAGCTTCTTCCACATGTTTTGGGATGAGCTCCAATTCGCGTAAATAAAGCATAAAATCAGGTTGGCTTATGGTGCCTTTTGCTTTTGCCAAGCGTAGGGCTATCATTGCCAGCACAGTGATTTGAGTTGTGAATGCTTTGGTTGATGCAACACCTATTTCAGGTCCGGCATGTGTGTAAGTGCCGCTATGGGTTTCTCTTGAGATAGTGGAACCAACAACGTTGCACACACCATAAACGAAGGCGCCTTTGGACTTTGCCAGCTTTATTGCGGCAAGTGTATCGGCCGTTTCTCCACTTTGTGAAATGGCAATAACCACATCGTTTTCTGAAATAACAGGATTTCGGTAGCGGAATTCGGAAGCGTACTCTACTTCAACGGGAATGCGGACTAAATCCTCAAAAATATATTCGGCAACCAATCCGGCGTGCCAAGACGTTCCACAGGCCACAATGATAATGCGGTCTGCGTTGATGAATTTTTCAATATTATCCTCAAGTCCGCCAAGCTTTACGATGCCTTTTTCCGCAAGCAAACGGCCACGGTATGTATCTTTTATTACGGCAGGTTGTTCGTAGATTTCCTTCAACATAAAATGGTCATAACCACCTTTTTCAATTTGCTCAAGATTCATTTGAAGTTCTTGAATGTATGGTGCAACCAATTTGTCGTCCTTTATTTTTCTGACTTTTACATCGCGACCAAGGCGGATGATGGCCATTTCTTCATCTTCCAGATAGATGGCGTTGTTTGTGAATTCAATAAAAGGAGAAGCGTCGCTGGCCACAAAAAATTCACCTTCGCCAATACCTATTGCCAAAGGGCTTCCTAATTTAGCGACAACTATTTCGTCTGGCTTTTTTCTATCGAATAGCGCGATTGCATAAGCGCCCACAACTTGGTTTAAAGCAATTTGAACGGCTTTGCCAAGTTTTACTTTTTCATTTATTTGAATATCCTCAATAAGGTTTACCAATACTTCGGTATCTGTATCTGAAGAAAAAGTATATCCTCGTTTTATCAATTCTTTTTTAAGAGAGTCGTAGTTTTCAATAATTCCGTTGTGGATGATTACCAGATCACCACTGTTCGAATAGTGCGGGTGGCTGTTTACATCGTTTGGCACTCCATGGGTTGCCCAACGGGTGTGGCCAATACCAAGACTTCCGTTGCGTGAAATTTCTTTTTCGGCTTTTTCCTCAAGGTTTGCAACCTTGCCTTTTGTTTTGCAAAGTTGAATATCAGTTCCGTCAAAAAGTGCAATTCCTGCACTATCATAACCTCTATACTCTAAACGTTTCAAGCCGTTAAGAATGATTGGGTATGCTTTTCTTTTGCCAATATAGCCTACAATTCCACACATAAGCGGGTTTTATTTTGGTTCAGTGTAATAAATTTGGAGTTTTAATCTTTTGTCTTGGTTTGTGGCTGCGTTTCCATAAAGGATGGTTCCTTCTGGTGAAACAACAGTACTGGATGGAATCTGTTCAATATCTGGTTCCATTGGGTTCAGAAGTTTTTGGGTTGTGCGTATTGCAACATTTTGGGAAACCACAATTCCCAAAGGCACATTTGTACTGTCTTTATTTATAAGGTTGCTGATGTGGCTGGTAATTTTCAGTTTATAATATTCGCCATTGCCATCACTTCCTCTTTCCAATCTGCCAAAATGATTGGTAAATGCATCAATAGGCTCTAGACCATTTGTTGGGTCAAGCAAATAATCTTCCAAGACGTTACTGTTTTTTAGGTCGTAGATCATAATTCTTTCCGGCTCAGTGCCATCACCTACCATTAAATCCTGGTTTACATAAAAGATAAGGTTGGCTTCATTAATGATCCATTTTTTATCGCGAAGTACTTGAAGTTCATCGGCCACGCCATTATTGTCATTATCTTTTCCGAAAAGTTCAACCACTGAAATAATACCGTCACCGCCACGTAAATAAAGATTTTCTTCTCCAGTTTCAGTATTGGGGTTTTGCAAGGCAGTCTGTATTTGTGGCGACAGTTGGTTTTGAAAAGTATTTACGGCAATACCACCAAAATTTAATTTATAGACTTTGCTTTCTTTTTCGTCTGGGTTACTTTCTTTATCAGAGGTATAAAAAATGGAAACATACGCTTTGGTTTTATCAAAAATGAATAAACTTCCATCATTTGATGAAGAATTTACTTTAAAATAGAGCCCTCTTATAAAGTTTTTGAAGTTATTGCTGTTGCGCAACTCCTCTGAACCTTCCATGTTTAAAATGTTGTTTTGGAAAAAAGTAGAATCCAATTTTATTCGTAATCCAGGGCCTAATTTTTCCTCATTATCAGTCCCTTCCCTTAAAATAAAGCCATTGTTACTTGGTATAAAATTTTCAACTGCGCCCAATTGAATGCCAAGATTTTCCTCAAAAGTTGGTCCGTCATTTGTATAATAATTTTGAAGATCCTGAAACCCACTGTTAGGATCATAGTCTCTTAAAAAGTAATTGGATGCCAGCACATTAACATTTATGGGCGAAGATCCGTAGATACTATCCAATGTGTAAGTGGTTGTGCTATCTACTGTTGTTGCAGTGCTAAAAAAAGGAAGGTACACAAAAACACTATCTACGTATGCACTGTCTCCAAAGGTTGGGTTGCTGAGCTCTAATGTGAGTTGTGAAAGTAAATTTACAGTAGATTTCCCATAAATGGGATCATTATAAACACCAAGTTGGTATGCGGGCAATCTGTTACTCTGTACGGGTACAAGTTTTCTACTATATGCAATGATTGTTTGTGAATCGTCCAAAATTCCGTTTGGGGTCTCGTCTCCCAAAATTCCGGAGCCAATGGTGCTAATGTCCTGTTGGCAAGAGGACAATGCGATAATCAGGAATAGAATAGTGCCTGCTATTGGCAACAAATTTTTAATTTTCATCTGCAATTAATATTTGATAGATAGGAAGATGGAACGCCCGAATTATTCATTTTCGTTTTTTCTTGATTTTTTAACTGGGCACTTCATCCGTTTTTTAAATGTTTTTTTGATGAAATGTACAAACAGGTTTCATCTTTAAATATTTGGAGAATTTATTTTAAAACTTTACCGCTGTAAAAATCTAAATATGCTTGCGAAAAATTTTCCATATTGTGATATTTTAACACTGGTTTGTCCAAAGTGTTAAGATATTCCTCAAGCTCCTTAGGTATTTCTTCAGACCCCACGATAATTGCATCAGAATTTTTGATAGCTATTTTCATAAGGTTTACATAATCTGGTTCTTCAAGTTCTGCAATGGCTTCGTCATCTATAGCGTCAAATCGAATTTTATCGATTGTGTTTTTAGCTAACGCTCCATCAAAGCCTTGATTGTAAACTGAAGTAACTATTTTACTGTTTTCAAAAAGTGGCTCGTTGCCGTAATAATTCCGGAGATATAATGGTAAAAAGGAAGCCAGCCATCCGTGAACGTGAATAATATCTGGTGCCCAGTTCAATTTTTTTACGGTTTCAATAACTCCTTTGGCAAAGAAAATGGCCCGCTCATCATTGTCTTTATAAAAATTGCCATCTTCATCTGCGTAGGTCGCTTTTCTTTTAAAATAATCTTCATTATCAATAAAATAAACTTGGATGCGCTCTTTTGGAATGGAGGCAACCTTGATTATTAAAGGCATATCTAAATCATTGATCACCAAGTTCAATCCAGAAAGGCGAATAACTTCGTGCAGTTGGTGCCTTCTTTCATTGATGTTGCCATAGCGGGGCATGAATATTCTTATTTGGCCGCCATTATTGTTAATCATTCGTGGAGCTTCAAACGACATTGAAGAAATCTCGGTCTCGGGAAGGTAGGGTATTACTTCGGAAGACACATACAAGACTCTTTTATCTTTCATCTATAGGGTTTTAGGTGTTAATTCTAACTTCACCCCCAAATCATAGAGGCGATTAAAAACACGCAAAATTACGAAAATTTATGTAGATTGTCTTTAATATATTAATTTTGCCCGCTCTTAACCCAATTTTATGGTAATATATTCCCAGAAAGAAACATTGGCGCAGGCCTTGTCTTCCGTGGCGAAAAATGAAAAAATAGGTTTTGTGCCAACAATGGGTGCTTTGCACAAGGGGCACATCTCTTTGGTAAAGAAAGCTTTAGATGAAAATAATTTAGTGGTGGTGAGCATTTTTGTGAATCCAACCCAATTTAATAACCCTGCTGATCTTGCAAAATATCCACGTACTCCCGAAGATGATATATTGCTATTAAAAAAATTAAAAGGAGATGTGATTGTGTACTTGCCAGAGGTTTCAGATCTATATGATGCTTCGGTTTCCGCAAAAAAGTACAATTTCGGAAACCTCGAAAACGAAATGGAGGGCAAGCACCGAAAAGGACATTTTGACGGAGTGGGAACAATTGTAAGCAAGCTTTTGAAAATTGTGAAACCAAATACGGCCTATTTTGGCGAAAAGGATTTTCAGCAATTACAAATTGTTAAAAAGTTGGTTGCCATGGAAAAGTTACCCGTAAAAATTGTGGGATGCCCCATTTTAAGGGAGTCTAACGGCCTTGCAATGAGTTCGCGAAACAAACGACTAAGCACCAAACAATTTGAAGAGGCCACCATTATATATAAAACATTAAAAGAAGTAAGGGATAAGTTCAGTTCAACCTCAATTACAGATTTGAACGCTTTGGTTGCGGAACGGTTTTTGCAAAATCCCAACTTGAATTTGGAATATTTTGAAATAGCCAATGAAAAAACGCTCAAAACCGCAAAGCGGAGAAACAGAGACTCTAAGTATAGAGCTTTTATTGCAGCTTTTGCGGGCGATGTCCGGCTAATAGATAATATGCCTTTAAATTAATACCTTTGCACCATGCAAATACACGTAGTAAAATCTAAAATCCATAGGGTAAAAGTTACCGGCGCCGATCTAAACTATATTGGCAGCATCACTATTGACGAAGATTTAATGGACGCCGCCAATATTATTGAAGGCGAAAAAGTCCAAATAGTAAACAATAACAACGGAGAACGCCTTGAAACATATGCTATTCCCGGACCTCGAAACAGTGGCGAGATTACTTTAAACGGTGCCGCTGCAAGACGCGTGGCTCCCGGTGATGTGCTTATTCTTATTACCTATGCCATGATGGAAGTGGAAGAAGCAAGAGCTTTTAAACCGGCATTGGTATTCCCGGACGAGGAAACAAATCTACTCCGATAAATTGAGCCGCTCCCTCTCAAAATTTTTACAGATTGCAATCCCTCTGGGATTGGGAGTTTTTTTAATTTGGTATATCTACCAGTCCTTCACACCACAACAACTTGAAGAAACAAAAAAATATTTTGCTGATGCAAACTATGGATTTGTGTTGCTTTCGGTTGCTTTCAGTGTTCTCAGCCACATTTCCCGTTCCTATCGTTGGAGTTTTATGTTGGAACCATTGGGTTATAAAACCAAATTGGCTAATAATTTCATGGCAGTTTCCGTAGCTTATTTAATGAACATTTTTATTCCGAAAAGCGGTGAGGTTTCCCGAGGAATTATTTTAGATAAATATGAAGGAGTACCATTCCAAAAAGGATTTGGAACCATTATTTCAGAAAGGGTTGTTGATCTTTTATTTCTTCTTTTTTTCACTGCTTTGGCACTTGTGATAAAGTTTGACGTCTTGTATGATTACGTGGTGGAAAGTATTCCGCCCTCACTTTTATATGTTATTGTCTTTGGAATTGTTTTAATTGGCGTGAGCATTCCGCTCTACATTAAATTTTCAAAATCAAATATCAATAAAAAGCTAAAAAGCTTTATTATTGGTTTGAAAGAAGGTGTTTTTAGTATTCTGAAAATGCGAAAAAAAGGCGCTTTTCTTTTTCATACCTTTATTATTTGGGGATTGTACCTGCTTTCTTTTTATACAGCCCTGCACGCGTTGCCTGATACTACTAACATTCCTTTTGGCACAATTATAATCACTTTTGTGGTGGGCAGTTTCACTTTTGCGTTTACGAATAGTGGTTTCGGAACCTATCCTGCAGCAGTTGCGGGAATTTTAACTGTTTTCGGAATTGCCAAAACCGTTGGTGTTGCTTTTGGATGGATTGTTTGGGTTTCAAATATTTCTTCCATTGTTTTCTTTGGCGTGCTTTCCTTAGCATTGCTTCCACTTTACAATCGGAAACGGCTTAAATTGTAATTTTTTCCGAAATAATTTTTCTTCGCAAAAAATTCACAAATTGAAAAATTGTTATCTTTCCGCAGCCTAAAAATTCTAACCAATGAAAAAAGTCCTACTATTCGCAGTATGCGTTTTGCTTAATTATGCTTCTTTTTCCCAAATTATATACGAAGAATTCAACTCTACCAAATTGGGTGAGTCTAGAAGACTAAAAATTCAGCTTCCAAGGAATTATGAAGCTAATGTAGAAAAAAAATACCCCATAGTTTTGGTGCTGGATGCCGATTATCTTTTTGAGCCAGTGGCTGGAAACGTTGACTATTTCAGCTATTGGGAAGATATGCCAGAGTCCATAGTTGTTGGTGTTATGCAGAACGATTCTCGTTATGAAGATTGCTCTTATGATGACGAGACCTTTATGCCAGGCAAAAGAGGCGCCCAATTTTTTGAATTTTTAGGGCTGGAACTGATACCTTATATTGATAATAAATACCGAACGGCAAAATTTATTATTGGTGTTGGGCACGATTTCACGGCAAACTTTCTCAACTATTACCTTTTCAAAGATCCACCGCTACTGAATGGATACATAAACTTGAGCCCAGACTTGGCGCCGATGATGGAAGAGCGACTTGTGGAGCGGATTCCGCAAATTCCCGGAAAAATATTCTATTATTTGGCTACTGGAACGGATGATATTAAAGGCTTGATGCAATCTGCTGAGGATTTAAACACTCAATTAACTGGCTTGAAAAGCAAATCTTTTAACTATTATTATGATAATTTTGATGGAGCAACCCATTATTCGCTCGGGGGACGTGGTATTCCAAATGCTTTGGAAAAAATATTCTCGGTTTACAGGCCCATCAGCAAAAAAGAATTTTCTGACGTTTTATTGAAACTGGATACGCCAATCAGTCAATATCTTCTGGATAAATATAAAGTGATTGAAGATCTTTTTGGCATAACAAACAATATTCGAGTAAATGATTTTATAGCCACTGCTACTGCAGCAGAAAAGCGAAACCAGTGGGAATCCTTACGTGAGATCGCAACTCTTGCAAAAAGACAATACCCTCATACCGTACTCGGCGATTATTATTTAGGACGTTATTACGAAGAAACCGGCGAACCCAAAAAAGCCATGAAAATCTTTCAAGGCGGATATGATAAGGAAGAGGTGGATTTTATAACCATTGATAAATTACTGGACAGGGCAGATAAAATAAAAGCTGATTTTGGCTATTAAACCTAAAACTCTTTAATAACATTTTTATGCGTATAGGCCCAATTGGTCAAGGCATTGGTGGTGGTATTTTCAATTTCCAGCTTCATGATTATGTTGCTCCGGTGTTTTTCTACCGTTCGGATTGAAATAAAAAGCTTTTCTGCAATTTCGCTGCTGCTCAATTGGTCCGCTACTAACTTTAAAATCGTTTTTTCTGAAGAGGTTAAATGCTTTATTTTTTTTAAATCTTCTGAAATAGTTGCCAATGATGAGGCGGCAAACGAGCGGCTAAAGCATATATCATTATTTAAAACACATTGAATACAATCTTCAATTTCAGAAAACGAGTCTTCCTTCAAAAGATAACCATTTATTTGAAGTGCCTTGGCCTTGAGTAGGTAGTCATTTTCTCTGTGAAAGGATAAGATTATAAATTTAGTGTCAACCTTCTTTTGCTTGGCCATCTTTATAACTTCAAAACCCGTTAAAAGTGGCATATCAATGTCAAGAAGAGCTATGGTTGGATTGTGCGTTAAAATAAGCTCCAGTGCCTGCATGCCATTGGCTGCTTGGCCCAAAACATTATAGTTATTTGCTTTTAGTTCATCATGCAATCCTTTTAGGATCATAGGATGGTCATCTGCAATTACAACAGAAATTTTACTCTTTTCAGTCATTTATATCGGTATAATTAGCGTTATGGTTGTTCCTTTATTATTTTGGCTTTTTATATCAATTTTTGAATTTAATATTTTTGCGCGTTCCATCAAGGTTTTCATCCCGAGGCTGGTATTTGTTTTTACTTTTTCGGAAATTTCAAATCCCTTTCCATTATCTGCAATAACCGCTTCAATACTATGGTCCTTTCTTTCAATTACAACCGAAGCGGCTTTGGCTTCGGCATGTTTCAACATATTATTTAAGGTTTCCTGAATAATTCTATACAGATGCAGTGAGTCTTCCCTGCTTAACAAAGCATCTATATTGTCAATTTCATGGGTAAAGAATATATTCGTGTTAGAGTCCATTTCATCTACCATATTTCGAATGGCAGCCGTGGGGCCCAAACGTTCCAGTGTTGCAGGATGAAGACCTCTCGAAATTGCACGTAATTCTTCCAAGGTATTGGTGGCTAAAAATTCCATTTCCTGGTTGCCGTTTGTTTTGGTTTTTTTAGTGAGCAGCATCAATTTTTGTCCAACGCTGTCGTGCAGCTCACGCGCCACACGGGTGCGTTCTTCTTCTTGCGCTTTTATGAGATTATGGGTATAAGCTTCGTTTCTTTTTTGTTCTGCTTTGTTTTTAAAATAGTAAAATAGAAAAACACTTAATGATGAAATAGATAATAAAGAAACCCAAAAAAACCAAGTCTTCCAAAACGGAACGGTTATAACAAAAGCATATTGAAAAGGTTCATTTTGCCATACGCCATCGCCGTTATCTGCAATAAATTCAAAAGTATAATCACCTGGAGGTAAATATGAAAACACCACATTTGGATCTTTTGTTGGGTGGGACCATTCATTTCCATCCCGAAGTCCTTTCATTCTGTATTTATACTGAACGTTCTCTGGGTTTGTAAATGTTATCGCTTCCATTGAAAAGCTCAAATAGTTTTTTTGATAGGGGAGGACAATTCCTTTTTGGGTTCTGTAGATACTATCATTAAAAGGTTCAGAAAATAAAAGAATTTCTGAAATGTCCAATTTTGGGGGTTGATTGTTAGGAAGATAAGTTTTCTCATTAAAGGCGAGCATTCCGCTCAAAGAAGTCATTAAAATAGTTTTGTCTTCCGTAACCAAAAGTGAATTGAGATCGATATCGTTTTCCAGGAAATGGGGAATAGTGCTATATTTCTTTGCAACAACAGTATCTTTTTTCAATAAAAGTGCAAGATCTACTTTTAGTAACATATCTCTTCCTGCCAACCATAAATTATTGCCATCTACCTTCAATGCCCTAAAATGGTTTAAAGGTGCAAAACGACCCATATCAAAAACCTGAGTTTTAAAATTGTTGTTTTGAAGTGTTATGTGGTATAACTTTTTTTCACTTCCGGCAAGCACCTCATTTCTATTAATTTTATCTAGGCTCCTAAAGTCATCGTGTAAATTAGGATTGAGCCCTGGAATAGTATCTATTTTTGTGTTATTCATTTGAAATAAACCCGCTATTTTGCATAATATATAGCGGTCTCCAATAGGCGCTATAGCTATTGACCTTCTTGATCTTATAAAATAGGTAGAGTCTTTTTCCAAAACCTTAATGTTATCGGTTCCAAAAAGGAAGGTTTTGTCTTGTTCCTTATACAACAAATTGTAATCTCCCTCGTCAATTAGCATAGGTCTTGCACTGTTCTTGGAATGTTCAAAAACTGCTGTGTTTGTAGTATAAAGAAGATTATCTTCAGGCGTTACAAAAAGATTTTTTATTGCACTACCTTTAGTTATTGGCCGAATTTGTTTGTGTCCATCCAACACAGCTACACCATCATTTGTGGCCATAATCAATTCTTCGTTCCATTCCACAACATCATTCACAGATGACAAGCCTTGTGTATCATCATATATCTTGAAAGCAGTATCCCTGAATCTAATTATTCCTTCGCCATAACTAGTCATCCAGTGATTGCCTTCGGTATCTTTAATCATTCGATAAATATATTTTGTGGGAAGGCCATGTGCTTCATTTATAAGCTTTAAATCACTTGTCTGTTTGTTGAAAATACCAAAACCGTTGCCTTCAAAACTTAAAAAAAGTTCATTTTCATTTTCCTCAAGAATACCATAAATACGGTTTTTGTCAAAATCTTCTTGTTTAAATTTATATTTGGTAAGTTTCCCGTTTGAAATTTTATATAGTTCGCCATAAGCCCCTACCCAAACACTTTTTTCGGCATCCACAAAAACCGAATAGCAAATGTTGTTTATCCCGTCTTTTTCACTGTAAATATTTTCAATTTTTAGGGGGTTAAGGGTAATTTTAAAAATACCCTTATTTGAAGATGCTATGTATAGTGTATTGTCATCATACCAAGTAGCTTGCTGAAGACCCGAAATTTTGTTTTCCGGGGTTCCCTTTATTAGATATTCTAATTTTCCGTTTTTAAAAGTTACAATTCCTTTTACAAAAATGATATAAATAGTGCCATCGGCACCTTCCAGTATATTGGTTGCACTTCCCAAAAAATCAAAATCCACGCCCTTCGGGTTTGTGATTTTTCCGTTTTCAATAATGCTTACACCATTGTCCAGGGTGCCAACCCAAATTCGGCCTTTGGAATCCTCAAATATGCTGAAGGATAGATTGGAAACCAGCCCATCTTCCGTAGTATAGTTTTTAAAAGTTTTTCCGTTAAAACAACTTATTCCGCCAGTAGTACTTACCCAAATTCTGTTTTGGCTATCTTGAATGATAGCAAAGGTTTCGTTGTTTACAAGCCCTTCTTCTGTTTTATACTTTTTGAATTGATATCGTTGTGCGTTGGACACCAACGAACAAAAGGACAGAAAAAAAAAGGTAAGAAATAAGCGTTTCATTTAGCGAAGGTTTGTAGCGTAAATATATTTATTTTAGCGGAACTATTATGGCCAAAACAAAGACAACATTTTTCTGCCAGAATTGCGGCGCGCAATATGCCAAATGGCAAGGGCAGTGCAATTCCTGTAAAGAATGGAACACCATTGCCGAAGAAGTAATCCAAAAAGCCGAAAAGGTTAGTTGGAAAGTTTCTGAAAATGCTTCCAAAAGAGTTGCAAAACCACAGCGCGTTTCAGAAATTTCAACACAAGCTGAAGCACGACTGAATACAAAAAACAACGAATTGAACCGTGTCCTCGGCGGCGGATTGGTTCCCGGTTCTTTAACGCTTTTGGGCGGCGAACCCGGAATTGGCAAAAGCACATTGATGCTTCAGATTGCGCTCCAACTACCGTATAGAACACTATATGTTTCAGGTGAAGAAAGTGCCCAACAGATAAAAATGCGTGCCGAACGCATCCAGCCAGTTTCTGAAAACTGTTTCATTTTAACTGAAACAAAAACGCAAAATATTTTCAGAAATATTGAAGAGATTGAACCTGATATTGTGGTGATTGATTCTATTCAAACCCTCCATACGGATCATATTGAAAGTACTGCGGGAAGCATTTCGCAAATTCGGGAAACTACGGCCGAGCTTATAAAGTTTGCAAAGGAAACCGCAACTCCGGTTATTTTGATTGGCCACATCACCAAAGACGGAAACATCGCCGGCCCAAAAATTTTGGAACATATGGTGGATGCCGTTCTGCAATTTGAAGGCGACCGAAACCACATATACAGAATTCTTCGGGCTAATAAAAACCGTTTCGGAAGTACAAACGAATTGGGTATTTACGAAATGCAAGGCAGTGGTCTGCGCGAAGTTTCAAACCCTTCGGAAATATTGATTTCAAAAAATGACGAAGATTTAAGCGGCACTGCAATCTCCGCAACTTTGGAAGGCATGCGCCCGTTGATGATTGAAATTCAAGCCTTGGTAAGCAGTGCGGTCTATGGAACACCGCAAAGAAGTGCTACGGGCTACAACGCAAAACGGTTGAATATGATTCTAGCAGTTTTGGAAAAACGCGCAGGCTTCAAACTGGGTGCAAAAGACGTTTTTTTAAATGTAACTGGCGGGATAACCGTTGACGATCCCGCGATTGATTTGGCGGTTGTAGCTGCGGTTCTTTCCTCAAATATTGACATTGCCATTGACAAACGCCTATGCTTTGCAGCTGAGGTCGGTCTGGCTGGAGAAGTTCGCCCTGTTACTCGTGTGGCGCAACGTATTTTGGAAGCCGAAAAACTCGGTTTTACCTCCATCGTTATTTCAAAATATTGCAAAATTCCAAAGCAAAATTTTCATATAAATATCATCAAAGTGGCGAAAGTACATGATGTGGTGCACCATTTATTTGGATGATTTTTTTGCTTTTCGGGAATGGATTTTTAAGGCGCCGGATTTGGAATTTGATTGTGAACCGCATCAATCTCCTTTAAAATTTCCTTGGAAAGCGAAATGTTGCTACTTTCTATATTTTCCGAAAGCTGCTCCAAGGAAGTGGCTCCTATAATTGGTGCGGTTACAAATTTCTCCTGAAGAATAAATGCTAAAGACATTTGTGCAAAACTTAAATTGTGCTTTTTGGCGATTTCATAATATTTTTCTGTCGCTTCAAAAGCTGGTTTGCTGCTGTAACGCGTGTATTGTTTGAATTGGTTTATTCTGGAATTTTCATCAGCTGTTCCGTTTAGATATTTCCCGGTAAGCGTTCCAAAACCCAATGGCGAATAAGCCAAATAACCAATATTTTCTCGTTGAAGAATTTCCGAAAGACCAATTTCATCTTTTCTATTTATCAAACTGAAAGGATTTTGAACGGAAATGATTTTCAATTTTCCCTTTCGGGATTCCTCTATGCAGCGCATAACACCAAAAGGAGTTTCGTTTGAAAGCCCGATGTGGCGGATTTTTCCTGCTTTTACGAAACCTTCCAAATTATTTAAAACTTCGGCGAAATTATCGCTCCAAGCTTCGTTTTCTTTATGGGTATAATCGCGCTGCCCGAAATAATTGGTGTTTCGTTCCGGCCAATGCAATTGAAACAAATCAATATAATCTGTTTGCAACCTGGTTAAACTTTTATTGATAGCCTCTTCCAAAGATTTTTTGCTAAAATCCAACGGTTTCCGAATGTGGTCCATATTTCGGCTGGGCCCTGCAATTTTTGTGGCAATAATTAAATCTTCGCGATTCTTCTTTTTTGCAAGCCAATTTCCTATATAGGTTTCTGTTCTTCCCTGCGTATTTGGGTTTGCGGGAACGGGGTACATTTCGGCACAATCGATAAAATTAATTCCTTTTTCAATAGCAAAATCAAGCTGTTCGTGGGCTTCCGCTTCTGTATTCTGCTGGCCCCAAGTCATGGTGCCAAGGCAGAGTTTGCTTATTTTTAAGTCTGTATTTGGGAAAGTTGTGAATTTCATTTTTAGAATTCAAGTTCCACCAAATGCGGACAATGGTCGCTGTGCATAGCATCTGGCAAAATTACTGCGCGTTTCAAGTTTTTAAGCAATGGGTCCGAAACCAAATTATAATCAATGCGCCATCCTTTGTTATTGTTTCTGGCATTCGCGCGATAGCTCCACCACGTATAATTGTTCGGTTCTTTGTTAAAATGGCGAAAACTATCAATAAAACCACTTTTCATAAAACCATCTAACCATTCCCTTTCCACTGGCAAAAACCCGGAAACGTTTTTATTTCTGACAGGATCGTGAATATCTATCGCTTCGTGGCAAATGTTATAATCACCACATATTACAAGGTTTGGAATTTTTTTCTTTAGGTTGTCAACGTATTTTTGAAAATCGGCCATATAGGTAAGTTTGTGTTCCAAA